>NZ_JBALQK010000283.1:966-2636 GCF_036965845.1 Bacillus sp. JJ1127
AATATTTTTTTCAGTAATTCCATTGTTTAATGCGATATGATTTTTATCTAAGAAAAGATTATCAACTGCTTTTTGCGCATTGCTTAATGTTGTTGCTTCACGTTCTTTCAGAAGGCGCTCAGCATTTTGGATATGATTTAATAAATCTGTTTTGTTTTGATTGTTAGGAAGTTTCATTACTTTTTCTTTAGCAGCAGTAATGCTTTGTTGTGTAGTTTCTTCCCCTAATTTAGAGTAACTATCGTCTGCAAAAAGCCCACGTACAGTGCTGCGTGCATCATTTAGTGAGTTTAATAGACTTTGAGCTTGCTCGAGTTCTTTGTCTAATTGATGTTTATGCTTGGCGTCAGGAAGTTGCATGACTTTCTCTTTTGCAGAATCGATTTCTTTTTGAGAAATATGTGCCTGTAATGTAGTGTGCTTTTTATCTGCAAATAGGCTGTCCACAGCTTTTTGCGCTTTTGTGATAAGATCATGACTTACTGTAATACCAACCCGTGCATCTTGTTTCACTTGTGTATCTCCATAGTTACCAAAGTAAGATGCTACGCTATAAATAAGTTTCCCATCTTCAGCATCTTCTGGAACGACGAATTCCTTCTGAACAGTTGCTTCTTCTCCAGGTGATAAAATCTTGTCAGGACCAAGATCAGCATATTCTTGGTACATACCAAGGTGCCAATCAGAACCCCAAACGTTCGTTAAATCACGATTACCAGTATTTTTAATTTTATAAGTATAAGTTATTTTTTCTCCAGGTGTGACAACCTCTTTATTCGTTGACACGTGTAATGAAATTTCAGGTTTTACCGCATCTACAGTAATAGATGTTTTTGCTGTTGTTTTGATTTGTTTTCCATCAGCAGTACCATATACATTAGCTATACTTCGAAATGTTTTCCCTTCAGGTACATCCTTCGGAATGGTGTATTTTCTAGTAAGTATGACTGTTTCTCCTGGTCCGAAAGCGTTATCATCACCTAAATCAAAATATCCTTGCAGCATATTCACATGCCAATCTGCAATCCACACATCTGTAATTACTTTATTTGTTGCATTTGTAAGTTTGTACTGATACGTAATCGTTTCACCTGGCATAGGAGTAGGATTACTTGGAGTGACTTGTAAGATCATCTGACCAATTTGTTCTTCACTGCTCATCGTAGTTTTAGCGTTTGTGTTTTCTGCTGCGGAAGCTTCGGGTACAATTGGAGCTGCTAATACAGATAAACATAATAGCGATGTAGCTACCTTTCGCCCTCTTTTTTTCTTATGCGGTTCCTGCATGGAAAACCCTCCTTAAAAATGTTATTTTTTACAAAAATTAACTCGAAAACAACTGTATAACATTTCAATATAAAAATCAAACAAGCATTTTTTGAAAAATAAGTGAATTTATAAAATTTTAATTGTTCGTATCTTATGCGAGTAAGTGCATAGATAGAGATGGAAGAAATTTATAAAAAATGTATTTAACAATGAAAAAGGTATGAAAAATTATCTCGTATTCATAGATGGTAGTAAGATATTCGCTAATGTAAATTCATTGTATAAAATTTTTAACAAAAAAAATTTATCAACCCTTATATTTACATTTTTGTAAAAACAAGGGTTGAAGTTTTGAAGTAAACAAGATAACCTAGTGGATGTGTATAAAGATATTTAATTAT
>NZ_JBALQK010000284.1:0-4344 GCF_036965845.1 Bacillus sp. JJ1127
CTTATAGTAATCAATCTTTTCTTCAATTTTCACAAGGTTATCCTTCGAATCTTTCATTTCTTTAAGGGATTTATTTTGATGAATTCCTAACAATTCTCGTCTTGCTGTAAATTTAAAATAAAGTCACGATGTTTAAAAAAAGATACGATGCTTTTAATCAAACTGTATTTCAAAGCAACACTTGCGCTTATTATAGATAACACAATTTTTAAAAAAGCGATTTGTAAAACATTAGTTGAAGAAATGTACGAATACATTGGGAAATTGAGAAATATAGAAATTCAAGGCCCTGAAACATTCTTACCTACTTTGGCTATAAAAATAGCAACTGCAGGGGCAGTTTAATAGCAGAAGGATTTCACTATAATACATCAAATTTATTAGATAAAGAGCAGGGCATTATTGAAATTTATTTTAAGGGGAGAAAATAATTGAACTTAGGTAATCCAATAGCTATAGGGAATACAGCGAAGATATATCTTTGTGATAATAAAATTGTGAAAGTTTTTAAAGAACACTTTCCAAATACAGAATCTTTATACGAGGCAAAGAAACAAGAATACGCTTATTCATGTGGGCTTCACGTCCCAAAGGTATTAGAAGTCACAGAAATAAAGGGTAGGCAAGCAATTATAATGGAATATGTAAAAGGAAAAACAGTAGGTGATCTCTTAATTAATAATATGGAACTAGCTGAGCATTACATAAGTGTTTGTGTCAATGTACAACAAAAGATGCATGCTGTTGTTGTTAATTCAGATTTACTTGAACCGATGTCAGAAAAACTACATCGCCAGATTGAATCCGTACATAATCTAGATGAAAAACAAAAGGATACATTATTAAGAAAATTGGATTCGATTGTATTTGAACCTCGGCTATGTCATGGAGATTTTCATCCATTTAATTTAATCATGAGTAATGACAACGTGAAAATTATTGATTGGGTTGATTCTAGCTCGGGAGATATTCGTGCAGATGTATATCGAACATATCTATTGTATTCACAGTCATCGGTAGAATTAGCTGAAATGTATTTACGTATTTACTGCAAAAATACTGGTTTATCAAAGGATGAAGTTTTACAATGGGCTCCTATTATTGCAGGGGCAAGATTATCAGAAAATGTATCTTCAGAAAACATAGAGCATCTAAAGAAATTAGTAGATCATTATTGCGATTGAGGGATATTTTGTTATTTCTATACAGTTTTGTTGTTTCTTTAAAAAAATGTCTTAGATTATTAAAAAATAGTTGTAGATTGAAAAGGTGTTTTCCGTTTGTGAAAACACCTTTTGGTAACATGAAATTTTGTTATCAGAAGTTTATCCTTGTAACTCTTTATTAATTTCTAGCTGAGCTTTAGATGTATTAGCAAAATTTAACCAATCGTTTCTCACTTTACTTTTATTATCAATAATCCAAAGTTCAACAATATCTAGATGTGAAATATTTGTTGTTATTGTGTTTTTTACACCATTAATTTTAGCACCTGACATATGTTTAGCAATCTCAGGATTTAGAGCAAAAGCAAAGTCAATTACAGTAGCGCCTTGTGGCAGGTGAATGGGATCTAATTTAGGTGTAAATACAACAATGGTATTTTGAAACAATTCAAATGATACTAAATCATAAAATTCTAGAGCGTCTTGAGTTACTAAATCATTAGTTGCAATAGACTGATCCATCAATTTATAAATGATGCCTTGCATCTCCGTATCAGTTATACTTCTTGTAAGAATGTAGAACACTCCTTTATCTCTTATCTCCTGATTTATTTTTGTCTGGATACATATCACTACCTCATGATCATTTATTTCCACTTTGGTCTTTAAGTAACTGTTTAATACATCGTTTTCAATTGCTATATTGTCTTCAAATTGATGAGGAATCGGTTTATACAGTTGATGTATGATTCCTAACATTTTATAACAATTCAAATTGCTTGAGGTTGTGATGACTATTTTTGATATTGCCGCTATGTCTTGAATGTCTTGAAGACGAGAATAAGCTGTATAAATAGGACTCACTTCGTAGTCTACTTCAAATATTAAAGGGGGCTCTTGGAAGCTATTTATGTCCTGAATAATGTTTCGAGACATATCTTCTAGTAACTGAACATAATTCTGTAAAAGTATTTTCATGTCCTGATATTTAGAATGATTGAGATAAAAAAAACTTAAATCTTCTAATTCGCGTTGAATATGTAACAATCCTAATCTTCTACATAGAGGAGAAAAAATTTTGAGTGTTTCATTTGCGTAAGGAACTTGTTTTTTTACGGTTTTCACCTGTAAAGTTCTCATATTATGGAGACGATCTACGACTTTTATAATAGCTACTCGTATATCTGCTTGTGTAGCTAACAATAACTTTTTTAAATTAATTGCTTCATACTCTTCTTTACTGGGAATCTGTTTTTTATCTACTTTGGTTAACCCTTCGACAATAGTGGCTACCTTTTCGTCAAATGTGCCACGTATATCCTCAATTGTATAATCTGTATCTTCCACCACATCATGCAGTAGTGCTGCCACTAAAGTTATGATATCAGCTTTACAATCTAGCAAGATCTCTGTAACTGCAAATGGGTGAGTAATATAAGGTTCACCTGAAACTCGAAATTGCCCTTCATGTGCTTTCTCAGCGACGTATATAGCCGTATTCAATTGTTTTAGTTCTGATTTATGTAGATAGGAAGCTTTTTTTATCAATTCTCTTTTCATATTTTCACCTTCATCATGTTAATTTTCTTATCTTCATCCTAATAACTTGTTATTATAATTCGCTTTTTAAAAGTTAAATACCTGTTTAAATGATAAGGGATTAACATAACGGATTATTATCTAAAGTTAAAAATGACGAAATATTCCTTAGCAATTACAAATAAAAGCGGAGAAACGTCCAGTGGAATCGTGTATTTGGAGATAGTCGTAGAAGAAATGCTCTTTCTTCTACGACTTCAGATGTAAATATTTTAAAAAGAGAATTGTAAGCCTCTGTAATTTTCTGCTTGCAATGAAGAAAGCGCCATTTCCGACACATGTGGATCAACTGCATCGAATTCAGTCACCTACGCGAGTTGGTCAAATTACGTGAAATCGTTAATATTGTTTATAAGTATATTTTCCTGTGATTAGAGCAATATATTACCAACAACATTGGAGGTGCAACAGATGTATATTCGTGAAAACAGCAATACAAATGAAATTCTTATTACGGGTGCGGCAAGCGCGATTGAACAAATGAAATATGAAATAGCAAGGGAATTTGGGGTTACACTTGGCCCAGATTCAACTGCACGCGCCAATGGTTCTGTTGGCGGGGAAATTACAAAACGTTTGGTGCGCATGGGAGAAGAACAACTATCTGGACAATATAGAATTCACTAAAATACAATAATTACTTAAATTAAAAATGGAAAGGGGATGTAAATTGTTGTTTACATCCCTTTTCTATTGTATTACTTTATAACGGTTTCTTTCATCTAAAAGGCTCTGTTCTTTACATAATTTTGTTAATCAAATTAAATATTACTTTATACTTAAAAATATTGTTGAAACAATGTCTTGTTCTGTTATTATTTTCTAATTGAATTTATGATAAAATTTTGTAGAAACCTTAAAAAAAGGAGTATCCTATGGAAAATTTCCCTAAAAGTTTATTAGTTTTATTTCTAATTTTGGTATGTAGTTGTGTTATTTTCGGTATATAACATAGTTATAGAATAACAGAATTGTAATCACTTTATATACAAAGGACATAATTATACCTACATGATGTACAGTAACTAGTAAGTTCAAATTTTGGTAGATCTAGTCCGGATATAGGCTTATCTTAAAACGAAATATGTACTACGTTACGATGGCTTTGCTGCAAAGTTTTCTAAAGTGAGACAAATTATGTGAAAAGTAAACCCGAAGTTTGCAATCAAGCTTCGGGTTTTCGGCGTATAACAAGCTACAAGAATTATTAACGGTTTCGTAAAACTTAACCATAATATCTCTCACCACTTTATGTGTTAGGAAACTTTGCAACAGAACCAGAGGATGAGGAATTTTGAATGTAGATATAAATACAATGGATGAACATGAAGTGTTATATATTGCTAGAAATTTTCTACCACGCGCTACTAAAGTGCCCGGTGCTAGGTCAAAATACTATACAATTTGAATGTTGTACAGAAATCATAAATAATAACAAGAATCCCCGCAAAGAAGCGGGGATTCAAGGGTAATGAAGGCTATTTATTATTTGTCGAATTAAGTTAAATTCGACAAATTAATATTATCACTACATTTCAGAAAAGCAGCATGATAAATGTGACTAAATTGTAAATAAGCT
>NZ_JBALQK010000284.1:4384-9256 GCF_036965845.1 Bacillus sp. JJ1127
GCTATGAATAAGAGTTGGATGTATCAGAAGAACTGAATACAAAATTATTTTTTCTAATACAAAAAATGTTAATGGTAGGCAGCTAACTTATTACAAGGAGAGTGAAGCCGCTAGTTCAAGCGGCTTATGGATACCGTTTTTTTGTTATGAGGACACAAATTTATCTGATAATCTGTATTTTATAATGTACAAAAATGCTATAGAATATAATAAATATATTCTTTCAAATGAGGTGAAATGGATGTCTGTCCGTATTGTTCGAAGTAATTAGTTCTCGGGTTGGATAAAACGCGTACCAGCCATCAAGGAAGGAGTCTGTCCTTTTTCAGAAATAGGAACATTGAATCTGTTTCGGTAGTCACCATTATTATCAAATCAAGGCACTGGATCGTTTCATTAACAAGGCTGATAACCTTAGTTTTTATACTCTTTTGGAAGGTGGATATACAAAGTGAATGAATTAGATTACAAAACATTTTATGATAAAGTTGGAAGATCAAACGGCTGGGATTTTAGTAAACTCAAATACATAACTGAAGGTGCTACGTGGGGGTTTTATGATGAAGTAATCAGGAGATGTAAACCTTCTGATGTTCTGCTGGATGTTGGTACAGGTGGGGGAGAGAATGTACTGAAAATCGCATCGTCAGCTTTATTCATGATTGGGATTGATAATTCAAGTGGAATGATAGAAACAGCACAGTCTAACTTGAAAAAAGCACGTGTGCCAAATGTTAGATTTTTTAAAATGGAATCAGGAGATTTGACGTTTCCACATTCCTTCTTTGACATTGTGTCTAGTTGTCATGCTCCTTTTACGGCGGCGGAAGTAGCAAGGGTAATAAAAAAGGACGGTATTTTCTTAACACAGCAAGTCAGTGAACATGATAAATTGAATTTAAAAGAAGCGTTTGGAAGAGGGCAGTGCTTAGGGGAAAAAGACGGTACATT
Organism: Bacillus sp. JJ1127; assembly: GCF_036965845.1. Classification (NCBI taxonomy): domain Bacteria; kingdom Bacillati; phylum Bacillota; class Bacilli; order Caryophanales; family Bacillaceae; genus Bacillus; species Bacillus sp. JJ1127. The sequence continues at coordinate 5,336 of NZ_JBALQK010000284.1, forward strand.
AAAAGAAAAATATGTCCGAGAGTTAAGGCATGCAGGTTTTACTGATGTGCAAGTTTTGGAGTATGATGCTATTGATTATTACAAAACACCTGAAGACCTTATTTTCTTATTAAAACATACACCTATCATCCCAAGATTTGGTGAAAGGGAAGAGGACTTTGACATTTTGAAACAATTCATAAGAATAAACAAAACTGAAAAAGGAATCCGTACAAATTCAAAACGTTTTATGATCATAGCTAATAAATTGTAATTCTTGTTAAATTACAAAAGCCAATTTCCATCGTTTATGGAGAGCGGCTTTTTGAGTGTAAGGCATGTTTTTTGTTAGCTTGTTAATTATGTGTGGTAGATAAAATCTAGGTTTATCTGTAATTATAAAAATAGGTATTTTTTTGTGTAGAATGTCTTGATAAAGCTTCGACCTTTGATTCAATAAATCAAAGAAGTCTGAATGGTTATCGAAGAATAAACTAAATGTTTATACAAGAAAACAACTTGGATAAGGACAAGTTGTTTTCTTGTTATAGGGTACAACAAAGAAAGAGTAAGAGTGGAGAACAGATACACATGTCAATTCAGTAAAATTAGATAGACAACAAAACTAAAAATTCTGAAAAATCAAAACGGTAAGTAATTTTGTTCACTCCTTCTTTGTAGTTATAAGTCTAGCATTAAAAATACAATAATGCAACAAAAAAAGACAAAATTCTAATAAATACGACATTTATTTTACTGATGTACATAAAGACACTTTTATCAGTAGCAAACACGTAACTTTTAAAACCTAAAAATGATTCAAAAGAAATAAGAAGTTCATAGGAATTATTTTTTGTTCCTGATATTGTGTTTTATGAATGTTAGATTTATTCTTATTAGGAAGTACCATATCAAAAAGAAATAGGATTTATATTATTTGTAGGATTTTCTTCTTTTTTGTCGAATGTGTTTGAGATAAGGGGGGGACATTGCATGTTTATTAAAGACTTTTTTATTAATCTTTCTATTTTTGCTTTCCTAGTTAGTTCTACTATATTCATCCAAGTATTTGTAATTAAGTCCAAGCCATTCTTCGCAAAGTTATACGGAGGAGTCGTTGCTGTTATTTTAATGTTCTTTTCTTTCCAATATATGGGATTTTACTATGACCTTCGGATTGTTCCTCTTATTTTATCGTTTGTTTATTTTGGGCGTACTGCTGGCTGGATTACATTAATCAGTATTATTATAATGCGTGTCTTTTATATGGAGGGATATTGCGGACCAACTGTAGTTGCTTTTTTAGGAATGGGTATTATATTTACTATTATTAAAACATATTTCAAAAGTTTGCATCCTTTTAAAAGTACTTTTCTTTATCTGGCTATTTACGTAGCTATAATTTGGTTGGTGGGCGAATTCTTCATTCCTCATGCAGTATCTAACATTCTTTACGCTCAAAGCTTATTATTTGGGGGGATGGGACTTTTAATAGGACTTTTTCTTACTGAAGCTTATCAAAAATTATATTCTTTAACAGAAGACTTATCTAGAATGAATCAAAAATTAGAAGAATCGAAGCAAGAACTCAAAGATACTGTACATGAACTTCAAGGAGGGATCTTTAAATTTATAAAAGTGGATACACATTTTATACATACTTTGTGTGATGGACAATTTTATTATCAAAATGGATTTTATTCTGAACAAGTGGTAGGAAAAAGTTTACGTACCATAGATTCTTCCATTATTCCGGCCCATCTGGTTCCTCAACTACTGAAGTACTATTTACAAGCATGGGAAGGGAAAGAAATTACATTTGAACTTCCTTGGCCAAATGATGAAACTATTGTTCTCATTGCGCTTAGGCCAATTAAGCGCAATGGAAAAGTTATTGAGGTTGTTGGTTCTACAATTGATATAACCGAAAGGAAAAAGGTGGAATCTGAATTAAGGGAAACGAAAGAACGATTGGAATCATTTATAAATCATAACGTAGATGCTATTATCATATCTGATCGAGAAAGGAATATTTTACAAGTTAATAAAGCTTATGAAGAGATGTTTGGTCGATTAGCACAAGAAATCATAGGAAAAAAATCAGATAGTGTACCTGATTTTTTAATGGAGGAATCTATGCAGAATATCCAGAAAGTTCTGTCTGGAGAATCCGCAATTACTAGATTAGAAACAGTTAGACAACGAAAAGATAAAAGTCTTGTTGATGTAAGTTTGACAGTTTCACCTATTCTAGATTTAAGGGGAAACGTGATAGCTTTATCAGCAATATATAGAGACATTTCCGAAAGAAAACAAGCAGAAAGAGAACGACATCAATTACATCAACAATTACAAGAAAGTGAATTGAAATACCGTGCGTTGTTTGAGCAGGCAACTGATGCGGTATACGTAGTGGAACTGGATAAAGAGCGACATCCAGCTCGATTCATTGAAGTAAATCCAGCTGGATGTGAAAGGTTCAATCTCAGTAGAAACGAATTTCTCACTACGCCATTTTTTGATCTTGTTTCTCAAAATTCTCCGTTTTTTAGAAGACTAACAGAGAAAATTAAAGAAGGAAAACGTTCTTTCACCTTACAAGAAGAATATGTTTTTAGAACAGGAAAAAAAATGACTACGGAGTTTAGTATTCGCATTTTTAAATTGAATGGAAAAGAAGTTTTTTTAAGTATGTCTCGAGATATTACAGAACGGCTAAAAACAGAAGAATTATTACGAAAATCTGAAAAACTTGCTGTCGTTGGGCAATTAGCTACAGCAATAGCTCATGAAATCAAAAATCCTTTAACCGCAATGAAAGGATTTATGCAATTACTAAAAACAACGGAAAATGAAAATAGTCTTCGTTATATAAATGTAGTATCATCAGAAATTGAGCGAATAGAAAGTATTACGAATGAATTTATGGTAGTAGCAAAACCACAGGCGGTAAAGATACAACCTAATGATATAAGTATTTTAATTGATCAAGTTGTAATGCTACTTGAGCCTCAAGCATTAATGAATAATATACAAATCAGAACGGATTGTACATCTGACATTCCATTGGTGCCTTGTGAAGGAAATCAATTAAAGCAAGTATTTGTTAATATCTTAAAAAATGCAATTGAATCCATGCAAAAGGGAGGAGAAATCTTGATTCAAATTAATAAACTTGATTTGAATCAAATAAGTCTTCGTTTTATTGATCAAGGATGCGGGATTCCCAAAGAGCGTATACCGTATCTTGGAGAACCTTTTTATAGTATCAAAGAAGAGGGGATTGGCTTAGGATTAATGATCTGTTATAAAATTATTGAAGCACATAAAGGAAAGATATGTATTGAAAGTGAAGTGAATAAGGGAACAACAATTGATATCACTCTTCCTATTTGTAGACCCGAAAATTAATATATTCAGCCTTTTCAGGAAAAATAAGGGCAATAATAAAAAGCTTTGCAAGATTTTTTGCAAAGCTTTTTATTTACAGATTTTTCGAACAGGAAAGCCCACTCCTTTAGGTGTAAAGGGAGATTGGATAAGCAATAGTCCTTTGACCGTAAAGGCCCGATTGATGAGGGCTAATAATCAGTAGGGGATGAAGAAAACCTCCACTGATTAAAGTTTCACTTTATGCTGGATGATAGAATAAATCTCCCTAAAATATACACAATAAAAAATATTGGAATACTCTTCTCGAAGGGAGTAAAAAGTGTGTTTACTTTTTTAAAGTTCTTAAAAAACGGACGTTATTTTATGAATCGTCCAGAGAATAGAAATACAAGTCCCAAAAAAGAAAATATAGAAAATTATAACCTCAGTTCGGATTTGTCAGAAAATATAAATCAACTTCAGCAGATGTTCCAACAAGCTCCTGATTTGGTCATTCGTAGATTTCAATTAAAAAATGGATCAGAAGCTGCTTTAGTATATCTATCGGGA
>NZ_JBALQK010000285.1:0-240 GCF_036965845.1 Bacillus sp. JJ1127
AAATTCATCCCCACCTTACTGCTGGGCTTTTGCCCGTTACGCGCTTGAAGATGGGGGCTTCTTTCGGGAATACGTTAAAGAGGCGCAGCGAAATCAATAATGTATCTGATAGTCTAAAAGTAGTCTTCTAATTGATTATTTTGTATGTTGAAAGAACAATCTTAACATTAGTAATTATTATACCAATTGCATATATCTTGCTTGAAAGGTCGAAAAGGACTCGCTTCTGTTATAAAAGCG
>NZ_JBALQK010000285.1:328-973 GCF_036965845.1 Bacillus sp. JJ1127
TAGCTAGATACATAGAAAAGGAGAATAGTTTATGGAAATAGTAAATGACAGAGCAATGTTACGATTAATGCATGTAGATGATGTCGAAAGTTTATTTAGCATTGTGGAAGGAAATAAAGAAATATGGACGTATTTAATAGCTAAAATGGATAGCTATCAAGATATGGAGCGGTATGTTCAAGCGGCCATAAAAGGTTTTGAAGGAGGAACCGATCTACCATTTGTTGTAGTAGATCAAAAAACGAATAGAATCGTAGGAAGTACACGCTTATATAATATATCAAAAGAAAATAAAACCGTTGAACTTGGGCAAACATGGTATCATCCAAGTGTACAACGAACAAGTATAAATACTGAGTGTAAGTATATGCTATTGCAATACGCTTTTGAAGAATTACATATGTTACGAGTGCAAATAAAAACTGATTTACGAAATGAAAAAGCACAGCGCGCAATTGAAAGGCTTGGTGCTGTAAAAGAAGGTATATTGCGAAATGAGAGACAATTGCCAAACGGTTATGTAAGAGATGCAGTTGTATATAGTATGATTGCAAGCGAGTGGCCAGTTACAAAAGAACAACTATTACAAAAACTAGCGGTATATAAATAAGAGATTATGGTTAAATATATAAAACCATTTTAATT
>NZ_JBALQK010000285.1:1151-1500 GCF_036965845.1 Bacillus sp. JJ1127
TGATGTATATATAGTAAATTGTAAGACGATTCAAAAGGTATATTTTCATAAAAACGGAAAATATATCTTTTTTTCTTACAAAATGATTACTTCTTTTATATACTTTGGTTTCATCATTCCCTTCTGTGAAAAAATTCGTTACAATGGTGTTGCATGATAATTAAATTTGTAAAAGATGCAAATGAAAAATGATCCACAAACAAGAATGAATTGACAATCCTCTATTTGAATGAAAACCCTTTAATGCACATAGGATTAAAAATTATCTTCTTTCAAATAAACTCAAATAAAATGATTTATATATTGTTTTTTTAGAAGTATGGATGATGCACGGAGGCTAGTATAAATG
>NZ_JBALQK010000286.1:0-6863 GCF_036965845.1 Bacillus sp. JJ1127
TAAATCGTATAGTACATCCTGATTTATACAGAGTAACAGAAGGTGAAAAGGTTACTTATGAGAAAGCAATTCAAACTATAGCAGCAGAACACCCTAAAGGTGAAATTCAGCGTGTGTATACACCTGATGAACCAAGTGCCAAAGGTGTTTACTTATTTCGTGTGAAAGAAGGAAAAGAAAAACAAGAAATTTATATTGATCCAGGTAGCGGTAAAATTAATGGAGAATTAGGAGAAAAAGCATTTTTTAATCAAGTAGGCGAGCTTCATTATCATTTACTTCTTAATGACTTTAAGGGGAAAGAAATTGTAGGGATAATTGGATTTATTTTCTTTTTTATTATTTTATCAGGATTATATTTATGGTGGCCTGGAATCAGAAAATGGATGCGTGGGTTTATTATTCGTAAAAGCAAGAATCCATATGTAAAGCAATTTGATTTACATAGAGTTATTGGTGGAGTTTCTGTTCCATTTTTACTTATCGTTTCGTTAACGGGTGGTCTTTTGGTATATGATAAAACTATTTTTGGATGGTTTGGTGCAAAGGCTACTGCGATGCCAGCGAAAGAGCAGCTAATTTCTAAACCTCTTCCAGGAGGAAAGCTTCCTCTTGATCAATTGTTACATACAGCTGAAAAAGAAGTGCCAGAAGGAACAGTTATGCAAGTGAGAATTCCGGAGAAGGTGAAACAAGGAAAGGGAGAAGGTGCTATCGAAATTCGTATGAGCCGTTCGTATGATCCAGGCAACGGGAATATAAAGGTGTGGATGGACCAATATAGTGGAAAAGTAATCGCAAAGATGGATCCAAATGTAGATCGTGGACTTACCTATCAAACTTGGCGCCTTCCGTTACATACAGGAACATTTGGTGGAATATTTACGAAAGTCTTATATGTAATCGGTGGACTTACTCCAGCTATTTTAATGTTTACTGGAATATATATGTGGTGGTATAAGAAAAAGAATAGGAGAAAGCAGAAAATAAATTCAGTAACTGCAGCATAGTGTCTTAATTCACAAACTTTGCAGTCTCTTGTTTGGTAAGTGTGCTTTGTTTTGTGCCTACATAATCGTAATAAGGAGGCCTAATAGGGAAGGGAAATTATATGAGCATCAAAAGGACATATGTTCTTCAGTAGCAAACAAAACTTCATTACACATGGTAATGAAGTTTTTTTCTGAATAAATCGAATAATGTTTTTTCACTTAGAGAAAGGAAAAACATGAAAGGTCTAACTTAATAAAGTGCAGCATAGTTTTTACATTTATAGCGTTTCTATCTTTACCTATTAGCAATTTTAGCATGTTAATTTATCTTTTCGGCTGAAAAATATGCTGGAAAAAATATTTATGATGTAAACTATCTACAATCTTGCTTGCTTGATACGTACGTTGTTGTTCCAATCGAACACGTTGCTCCATCATTTTTATTTCATGATCTGATAAACGTAACATTGTACAAGTCTCCTTTTCTATAAATATAGGTTTCTAGTGATATCGATTCCATATACTTTATAGTTAAGGAGGGATACTGTGTAACATAAGTAAAAAGCACCTTCCCTCTCCCATTACGCTTACGAGGTTAGCTGTCGGACTCGGGAAGTGAGAGTTTCCCTACTTAAAAAAGATTCGCCCCAAGTAGCATAGGCTACAAAAATGGTTCCCCCGTTCCAAATTTTGGATTCAGCAAAAGGTTTTATAAAGTAAAAAATAACATAATAAAACGAAAAAGTCAAACTATTTATTTTTTTCTGTCTTTTCTAATTGCGTAAGAATGAGTCCATCAGGTAATACAATATCCTTTACTTCAATAAATCCATGTTTTTTATATAAAGAAAGGGCAGGGGTGTTTGCTTTGCCTGTTTGTACAATATACTTGGTCGTATTAGGGAATATGTGAAATAAATGAAGGATTAACTTTGTTGCAATCCCTCTATGGAAATAGGCTGGTGATATAACTAAGCGATGAATATTAATAAAAGATTCCTCGTTTACAAACGAAATAAAGCCTATTAACTTATTTTCAAAGAAATAACCATAAAATGTTTCATTGCAATTTTGAATATCCTGTACAGTATCATATAGACGAGGAATCGCTGTACTGTTAATGTATTTTGCCTCAACTTGATAAGCAGGAATTTGGATAGCTAAAATAGCTGATGCTACTTCAAGAGAAGTAGGAGAAAGTTTACAAATCATTAATGGATCTCCTTTCATAAAAAGAGGATAAGTTAGGCATAGCCATCAAATTAATACCCCTACAACAAAAATGCTATTCTTTTTCGTTGCGGATATTGTATTTTTTTAACCGACGGATCAGTGAGGTTTAGGTAATTCCAAGAACTTTTGCAGTTTTACGTGTAGTTCTTAATCCCATCTCTTTATTTAGGGATAGCAGCAAGAAGAGGAAAAAAGATGAATTTGCAGCAATTTTCAGTTGGGGCAGAGGTTTTGGAACCTTGTTCGTATTTCTATTAATAGCTGAAGAGGTTTATACGACTTTTACTTTTCTAGTTGGAAGTGGTTGGTCGTATTCAAAAGGTGCTGCTGCGTACTATGTGCCCGCGTATATATTTCTAGCATATATGATATCTTATTGGATTGCACCTAAAATCTGGAGATACGGTAAAGAACATGGTATTATTTCATAACCTGACTATTTTGCATCTAAATACGATAGTCGTGCAATGGGGGTTATAGTAGCTATTATGGGAAGTTTAGCGATCATACCATATATTTGTATACAAATGAAAGGGTTAGGGATCATTGTCTCAGAAGCTTCTTACGGAGCTATTTCACCAGTAGTTGCAAGTGTTATAGGTGCAATAGTTATTACAACATATGTAATATTCTCGGGTATTCATGGCTCAGCTTGGAAAGCTGTGATTAAAGATATTATGATTTTGGAGTAGATATTTTTTTAGGCCTATACATCCCGATCCACTATTTTGGTGGGATTCAGCAAATGTTTAAGTCTGTTGAGGCTGTTAAACCTGAATTGTTAACGTTAGCTAATCAGGGAGGACATCGCAGGTACTCTAAGGAAAATGTTGAGGAATTAAAAGCAATAAAAGAAAAAATACATGTACAAAAATTGATGGTATTTTTATATATACCTATTCATAAGAATAGAACTAGCATAGTATTTACTGGAGGGATTGGGAATGAATAGGAATGAACCCTCATTACATCCTGATACGGGTGTTACATCTGGAATGTTTGTTGAACGATCATTAAATGAAATTCGTTTTTGGTCTAGAATCATGAAAGAGCATTCTTTATTTCTTAGATTGGGGTTTAGATGTGAGGATACTCAACTAATCCAAGAGGCTAATCAATTTTACCAATTGTTTGAACATATCGAACAAATCGCACATTCCTATACAAATCAAACAGATCCTGAGCAAATAAAAAGATTTAATTCAGAAGTACAACAAGCTGCAACTAATATTTTTGGATTTAAACGAAAAATTCTAGGATTAATTCTCACATGTAAATTGCCAGGACAAAATAATTTTCCACTGTTAGTTGATCATACAAGTAGGGAAGCTAATTATTTTAGAAATCGCTTAATTGAATTAAATGAAGGTAAATTGGATGCTCTTCCTGATGCTATTATTAAAGAAAATGTGTTCTTTTTAAAGATTATGGCAGACCATGCTAAATTTATTGGTCATCTTCTTGACCCATCCGAAAGAAAGCTTGTAGATATGGCCCGGAATTTCAGTAATGATTTTGATGAATTGATGTATCAAGCAATTGACTTAGAATCTATGAAACCACAATCTCAAACAGTTCCTCTTTTAGATCAATTTCTGGATCAAAATCGTGTGTCAGTCACAGCTCTTCGGGATTTTAAGAAAACGGCACGTGATTTAATTGAGCAATGTAAAATAAAGAGTATCATTCACCCACTATTAGCAGACCATGTTTTCCGTGAAGCTGATAGATTCCTTGAAATAATTGATATGTTTGATGCTCATCTTACAAATATTAAATCACAATCTAGATATTAGAAGATAAGGAAGATACCATTTTTTCCATAAGAAAAGAAGTTAACAATTTATTGTTAGCTTCTTTTCCTTGTGATAGTATAACATTTCTTATTAGGGGTAGTGTCACATGTCCATCAAGTTAAGAAAATAGATCACACCAAGCCGATAAAATATGCTTCTTTGTTACAAGAAAGTCTAAAAATTTCGTTCTGGGGGCGCTATAAATTTTTAAGTTGATAGCGATGTGACTTTACCCCTTTTTGAAATTTAAATTCTATATGAATGCACCGAGCTTATTGTATGAGGCATTAGAAAAAGGTGCGAATCGTGCTAAGGAAATTGCGAAGCTAAATTTAGCTGAAATTAAAAAGCGGATTGGCTATGAGAGGGAACGATAATTGTTCCCTTATTTTCTTTTCTCCTTATGAATCTATATTTTGAGCGCATTAGTAATACTTTAGCAATTCCCTTACCAGTTTTTCCGCCCGAATCGAGATAGAAGTGAGATTGGGGTCTTCTCTTGCTCTAAAAAATAATGTGCGTAAAAATGTTTTTATATTGGCACATAAAATACAATATTCATCAAGAGAAAGTCGCTTTCTAAATTGCGGTAGTCGTTTTATTTTTTTATAAATAATTGAGAAAAATTGTTCTTTCGGAAAGTCATGGTACAGCATAGATAAAAGAGGAGTCACAATTCTTTCATCTTCATTGCTGTGATATACAGTGGAATAAATGAATATTTTATTTAATAAGCAATGCGTAATTTCTTCGTAGCAAGTACAGGATATGTTTGGATTATGAACAAGTTCATTAAATGCATCAGAAACATGTGCAACGCTATGAGCCCATCCTTTATTTTTGACATGTCCTCGAAAATCTGTCTCGAGGTTCATATATTCAATGAGTTGTTTTTTTGTTTCTTGAATTGTTTCTGGTAATAAAAAGGAATGCGTGTTATCGAATTGTATGATTAAAGCAATTAATAGCGCCGTATACGAACGGGTAAACACTCCATCTGTATGTGAAGAAGTAATATCAAAGTGTAAATATTTCTTACTTAGGCAAGTCGTTAACAATAATTCTAGTTGATCGTGAGAAAGAAATTCATTTTGAATAAAATGTGAAAAGCAGTCATATATTAATTGATTACGAACATAGCTATCAGTTGTCCCGATATGTTGCAGCATGTTGAGTGTTAACTCATTCATATCGATATTCTGCATTTGTGTATAATCATTTTGCTGAATAAGCTCCAATTGTTGTTGCAATGTCATGATATTCAAAGATGAACCTCCTCTGTGCTTTAATTGTGCAATATTTTCTAGTATTCTATATATTCAAGGACAACCCTGCTCATGCAAGGAGTATATATTGAAATTGCAGTGTAAAACCTTTGAGGTAGATAAGGGGGCAGTTATGTTAAACCAAAAGTTCAATCATTTGATTCCGCTTTATCCATCCGTGTTATTGGAAGACTGGCATGTTGAAAATGTTTCAGGTCGTCAAGAAGGGGAAAAGTGGGAGACCCCTTGGTTTCAAGTCAGTACACCAGCAGGAATGTTTCGGGTAAAAGAATTTTTTCTAGATATAATGGAGCCAACATTTACAGAGGTGAAAGAAATCTTTTCTTCATGTAAAGGAATGAAGAATGGAATGTCTTAAATACAGTTAGGACAGAAGTAGTCTCATTGTAATACAATAAAGAAAAGACATTTCATATATATGCGGACTATATGAAGAAAGTGTTGGTGAAAAAAATGAAACAGCAAAGCAATTGGTTACAAGCAAGCATTGAACAAAATAAAGATAATATGTTACATATACAATGGGAAAATGGGCCAGAGGAAGTTAGTATTTATTGGAGTATTTCTCCAGAACAGATTGAGGGAAATGGTGAATTTCTATTAAAAATATCAGGGGAATCATCATGTACAATCAAAAATCCAAGTGTGGATGTACGCCCATATTTTCGATTGGTAGGTAGTAATGGACAAGCAGTTACAATAGCAGAACGTAAGTTACCACTACAAGGAGCATTTAACTTCCGAGATTTAGGGGGCTATGAAACGATAGATGGCCGAAGAGTAAAGTGGGGGAAATTATATCGCTCTGAAGAATTAGCTGGGTTAACAGAAGCCGATATTAATTATTTGCAACAATTTGGTTTGAAATTAATATGTGATTATCGTACAGATTTTGAAGTAAAACATAAACCAAATCCAAGTATCACTGGTGCTCGTCAAGTATGTTTACCGGTCATGCAAGACTTGGCAAAAGATTTAAATATAAATGAGTTTTTCCAAGTTGGTGACTTATCGGTGCTGGGAAAACCGGGAGAATATTTAGTTAACATGAACAAAGACTTTGTAACGGGAAATGAAGCATTTGTGCACTTCTTGCAGCTTGCTCAAGATCCGGGAAATTTACCACTTGTAAATCATTGTACAGCAGGAAAAGATCGCACTGGTTTTGGTTCTGCTTTATTATTACTGCTACTTGGTGTACCAGAGGAAACCGTTATGCAAGATTATTTATTAAGCAATGGGTTCCGCGAGAAATTAAATCAAAAAATGCTGGCATTTATAGGAGCAAAGCTACAAAATGAGGAGAGTAAAGAAATATTAGGTGCTATGTTTGAAGCGCGTGCGGAATACTTACAGGCTGCGATTGATGAAATCAATCATAAATATGGAAGTATTGAAGTCTATGCTGAAAAGGGATTAGGTCTTACAAAAGAGCAACTAGATAAGATGAAGCAATTGTTATTAGAAAAGTAATATATAAATAGTTTTGATGAGAAATCCTGTATATATACATCAATTAAAAAACCGACTTTTAGGAGGGAGAGAGCATCTATTCA
>NZ_JBALQK010000286.1:7055-12025 GCF_036965845.1 Bacillus sp. JJ1127
ATATAGTATTGTCTGGTTTGTTATTAAGAATTTTTAATTACATTGTATTTAGATTTACAATCACCCTCTCTGTCATAACCAAGAGAGGGTGACTTATTTATCTCTTACTTTTAAACTTCATCAAAAATAAAAATTTCATCGATGGAAGCATGCAATGCTTTTGCAATGTCATGAGCAAGTTGTAAGGAAGGGTTATACTTTCCTTTCTCTAAATGGCTTATCGTTTCACGGCGGACGCCAACGAGTTTTGCTAAATCATCCTGGGTCATATGTAAATGGGCGCGATATTCTTTTATTTTTGTTATGAACGCCATGGCGCATCTTCCATTTCATCCATTGGTGTATCGTAAAAGTAAATAGAAAATCCAAATGTAAGAACAAGTAGACCAAAAATGATAGCGATATCGATTTCTTGTATAGTTGGATTAGGGAATAACATTTCAATAAATATAAATATCGTAGTAGTCAATAATGTAATGATAAAAGCATTTCGACAAGCTTTATTTACAATTTGTTCAAAGAGCTCATCGTGATGAACTTTCCTATACGTTGTGAAAAAGGAAAAGAAACAAAACATACTAAACAATCCTTTTTCATAAAAGAAACCGAGAAATCCAAAAAAGCCAAGGAATCCAAGATATTTTATCCAAGTTGTCTTCATCATACGATCTCCTTTCGATGTTACAAATACATCACTTTATGTTATAAATATATCACAAAATACATACATGGGGAAAAGAAAAAATGAAATCTTCCATAAAATTTAGAAAAATGATACTATTTACACGCTATAAATAGTAAAAATAGCGTAAAATGGTTGCGAAGGGAGGAGTTAAAAAATGACAAATTTGATAGTAATTACATTGTTTCTCGTGGCAGTAACGGTGGTTGGGACGATAATAGTAGGAAAAAATGGGGATGAAAATTATAGTAAATCAACGAAAGGAAATATTACAAGGCTTACAATGATTTACATTTTGTTAGCTATTGTTTTAATAGTTGGTGTAGGTTTGTACATTTATTTCAATGGATAGAAATAAATTTTAAAATCTGAAAAAATACAAAAATCAAAAAATATAACTGTGATATAATAATAATATAGTTTATTGGTAATAAAGGAAAGGGTTGGATAAAATGATTGAAATTGTAAACGTATCAAAAAGTTATAACGGTTCTTCGTATGCAGTAAAAGATTTAAGTTTAACGGTACCAAGTGGAGAAATTTTTGGATTTTTAGGCCCCAATGGTGCTGGAAAATCAACAACAATTAAGATGGTAACAGGTATTCACGCAATAGATAAAGGAACAATTTCGATCAACGGAAAAGATGTGACGAAAGATCCTATGGAAGCTAAGAAAACATTCGGTTATGTCCCGGATAGTCCCGATATGTTTCTGCGATTAAAAGGGATAGAGTATTTGAATTTTATGGCTGATATGTATGAGGTGCCGAATGCAATCCGGCAGGAAAAAATTCAATTTTTAGCAGAGAAATTCGATCTTTATAATGCCTTGTCTGACCAAATTCAGAGCTATTCACATGGAATGAGACAGAAAATTATTATTATCGGTGTTCTTCTTCATGATCCAGATGTGTGGATTTTAGATGAGCCAATGACAGGGCTTGATCCAAAATCAGCGTTTATTTTAAAACAGATGATGAGAGAACATGCAGATAAAGGAAAAACGGTATTTTTCTCTACACACGTATTAGAAGTAGCTGAGAAATTATGCGATCGCGTAGCTATCATTAATAAGGGAAATTTGCAGTTCCAAGGAAACTTAAATGAAATGAGAGATCATTTTAAATCCAATGAATCTCTTGAAAAAATGTTCTTGGAGATGACTGGGAATGAATAAAATTTGGACATTAACAAAAGTATTATTGAAATTAAATTATGCAGATATTATAACGGATAAAAAGAAACGGTGGGCGTATGTATTTTCATTTTTAGCACTATTATTTGCCGGGTTTATACTTATTGGTCCACTTACATATGGAATGTATGTTGGAATGAAATCAATTGGACAGGAAACATCGATAATTGGCATGGGATTGGCCGTTGCAAGCATATGGGTATTTGTAATTAGTATTACGAATATTTTAACTGTATTTTATTATAACAATGATGTTGAAACGCTGTTACCATTACCACTGCAGCCAGCACAAATTATTACAGCGAAATTTATTACCGTATTAATTACACAGTATGTAATGGCATCTTTCATTTTACTTCCAATTTTCATTGTTTACGGTCTGCAAAGTGGTGCGTTTATTACATATTATTTATATGTAATATTGATTTACATATTTTTCCCTATTATTCCACTCGTACTTGCCTCACTCCTAATGACAGTTATTATGCGATATACAAATATTGCTAAAAATAAAGATCGAAGCAATATGTTCATCGGGCTGTTAACTCTATTATTTATTGTAGGCATTAACATATTTATGCAATGGAAAAACAAAAGTGCAGTATCAGGGGATGCGGTTGCAAATTACTTTGCTGATCATCAATCGTCTTTACTAGTTCAGATGACCAATTATTTTCCAACAACATACTTTGGTGCAATGGGATTAATAGAAAACGCTTCTTGGAAGGGGATTATATATGTAGTGATTTTTGCAGTAATTTCCTTAGCATTTTTCGGATTGTTTTTCTATGTTGCACAGCGTACATATTTAAAAGGAGTTATTGGACTTTCAACAAGTACAGCAAAAAAAGAGGCTATTTCAGCAGAGAACTTAAAGAAATCAACTGTACAAAGCTCACACATAAAAGCTTATGTAAAAAAAGAGTTCAAAACTTTATTCCGGACACCACAATTTTTTATAAATTGTATCGTGCAAACTTTCATAATGCCAATTATGCTATTCTTTATTCTTTTCGTACAGGACGGGAACTTACAGTGGCTAACTAAATTTGTAAAAGATCCAGAATGGTCTGGTTTAGCTCTTGGCATTGGTTTTTGTGCAGGTTTATTTTTAATGGGAAGTAATGTTATTGCAACAACCTCCTTTTCTAGGGATGGAAGTTCATGGTTTGTCAATCGTTATTTACCAGTAAAAGCATCGGATATCTTTTTTGCAAAAGTATTTACAGCATGGTTTATTAATATAGCCATTTTAGCTGTATTTGGCCTAATTATGATTATTGCTGCGGGTGTTTCACCACTTTTTATGTTGCTATGGTTTTTATTAAGCGCGAATGGCTTATGGCTAACAAATTTAATTGGTACGCGCTGGGATGCTCAAACAGCGGACATACATTGGGATTCAGAGCAAAAATTGTTTAAAAGTCGATACACAACCTTGTGGAGTTTCCTTGCGAACATTTTAATGGATGTGGTTATCGTAGCTGGTGTATGTGCATTATACTTTGTTTTAGGAATTGGTTTGTGGGGTATGTTTATTATTCTACTAATTGTATTTACAATTATAAATGTAATCGTAACGCGAAGCTTACAATTAGGTGCAGAACGTATATTAGCAAATATTAAATAACAAAGTAAATCCCCTGTATTTATGCAGGGGATTTACTTTGTAAGAAGCCATGTTTATCCCGCATGAATGGGCAGTATTACTCCCACCTCAAAGCTCGGTAAAAGCAAAGAAGTCAGGGAGGAGATAAAACGCCATGTAAAAGCCCGATTGGTAAGGGGGAATAATCAGCGGATTAATAGTTTATAATATTATTATGTAAACAAAAAGTTGAGAAATAATAAAAATAAGAAATATTTTATCGAGTTATTTTTTTGTATGAAATAAGTAGATTGTCAAAAAATCAGGACTTTTGATAGAGGGATATTGCTTTAAAGAATGGGAATACAGAATGATATTCTTTATACGACAATATATTTTTCAAATGTAATATAAAACAAGTAGAAAAAACTCGAATATTAACATGAAACGTATAATTACATGACGTACGGATATGGAGATTCCTGTCGGAAAGATGATAGTTAGAACAAAAAGGGATTTTTATGGATAAATAGAATCGTAAAGAGGAGGATAAAATTGTAAATATAGGAGGCTTTTTATGAAAATGAAAAAGATAACAATTGCATCTTTAGCGATTGGTACAATGCTCTCCATTACAGCTTGTAGTCCTTCTGCAGAAAAAGATCAAGCAAAGAAAGAACAAACGAATGCACAAGAAGAGGCAAAAACAACAAATGCTGATGAAACGTCTACAACGAAAAATAACGAAAAAACAGAGAAAGATCAAAAGAATTCAAAGGAAACATCAGGAACTGACAGTAATGCCAAAACAACAACTGGGAAAACAAATGATCAAACTACAAGTGGAAAAACGACAGAAAAAGAAACAACTACGAAAACAAATGATCAGACTACAAATGGAAAAACGACAGAAAAAGAAACGACTACGAAAACAAGTGATCAAACTACAGATGGAAAAACTTCAACGAAAGATACGAAGCAAACTATAGCTGTGAAAACAAATGTAAAGGAAGTTGTTCAACTGATTGAAAACTTAGATAAACAACTGGTTGCTAATCCAAAGCTAGACACAGTAAATAAGCTTGGAAAACAAATAAGTGACAAATGGGATGCAGTAGAAAAAGAATTGGAGACTTCACATCCAACTGATTATAAAACAATTGGACAGAGTATGTATCCTTTAATTGTAGGAGCCGAGAAGCAAAAAATAGATGTAAAACGGATGAAATCGTTAACTACGAAAACAAAGCAAGATTTAAACCAACTATTAAACAAACTTTCATAATAAAATGGAATGATTTATGGAAAAGGCAATTGGTCATCTTTGTGGTAAAATTGCAAATTTAATCTATACAATATTAAAAAGTGGTCAGAAATAAAAAATAGAAATTATTTCTTATTCACAATGATGTAGCTTTGAAATAAAGTTCGATAAAAAACAACCTCTTCAGTAATATATCTGCAAGAGATTGTTTTTATTTTTTGAATTTTTTAGGTGTTATAT
>NZ_JBALQK010000287.1:0-4809 GCF_036965845.1 Bacillus sp. JJ1127
ATCCTATATCATATACATACAGGGGAAAAATGGAAGAGTTTTGAAGAGGAAGTTTCGTATCTATGTCATATCGATGATAGTTTTTAATTACTAAATACTATACATGTATACGAGGTGAAACAAATGGGGAGACGAGTAAGCGAGAAGAAAACAAAAGAGCAATTTTTATATGAAAGAAGAAGACAATTAGAAATAATGGAAGGTATTAGTAGCATCTGTAAAGGATGCGATATATATAAAGAACTGAGAAAAACGAAAGCGCATAAGGAAGTTTCTAATACATGCGCAAAAGAATGTAAGTTAATTAGTAGCGTACAAAAGGAAACAAAGTTGTTTTTAGAAACAATTCGTTAAAAAAGAGAGAGGAGGAATAGGGATGAATCAATCATATAGCAGGCTGAATCGCGATGAATCATTGAATAAAATTATAACACAAGGTTCTGCTGCAATAACTATTAAGCCAATGCCTAATACTGAAGAAAACAATAATAATATTAGGGGAATTGGAAATTACAAGGTACTGTCAAAAGAAGAAAGTTTGCATTTGTTTAAGCGGTATAAGCATGGAGAGAAAGATCTTCGTGATTATTTGTTCCATGTAAATGAAGGTTTAGTATTATCTATTGCAAGAAATAATAAAAACAAGCATCCTGATATAGAATTCGATGATTTGGTTCAAGAGGGAAATGAAGGAATGTTACGGGCAATGGAAGATTTCAATCCAGATTTAGGGTATTGTTTTTCCACATACGCTTTCTGGTGGATACAAAAAAGTATGTTAGGAATTATACGTAAAAAAAAGTCTGGCCCTTTTAAAATTCCTACTCATGTGAATCAATTTAATTTAAAATATGTAGAATTGGAAGATAAATATTTACAAAGATACAATAGGACTCCATCGGTAGAAGAAGTAGTAAAAGAGCTAAATGTAACTAGAGAAACGGTTATAAGACACAACGTATATTATAAACGAGCTACTACTATGACTTTAGATATAGATACATTAAATGAAGATATAGG
Organism: Bacillus sp. JJ1127; assembly: GCF_036965845.1. NCBI lineage: Bacteria > Bacillati > Bacillota > Bacilli > Caryophanales > Bacillaceae > Bacillus > Bacillus sp. JJ1127. The sequence continues at coordinate 1,021 of NZ_JBALQK010000287.1, forward strand.
TATATCGAACCCATTCTATGATGATAATTCAACAATTCCTTCCACAAATGAGATGGTAATAGAGGACTTAAATTACGAGATATGGTTAATATTTGATGAAATATTAAATCCAAAGCACAAGATGGTACTAAACTTATGTTTTGGTCTACTAGACAGTAAAGTGTATTTGCATAAAGAAATTGCAAAAGCACTTATGATTACAACTGAAAGAGTATCACAAATAAAGGATGAAGCAATTAAAAGATTGAAGAAATGTGATTATAAAGATGAAATTTTTAATTTACTACATGAAAAGTTGAAAGTAATGGATGAACTTAATATGGCGTGAAAATGAATATTCATATTTATCTGAAGATACAGTATAATGTATATATTGTATCTTTTTATTTTTTAATCTATTACACAAAAACTTGCCCCTCGGGTAGCGTGAATTACAAATTTGTTGTTTAAGTTTGTAATAATACGAGACCTTGAGGGGCTTTTTGTATCTAAGGAGGAAACAATGTAATGCAGAAAAGAGAAAAAATATTTAGTTTAAGAAAAGAACTAGGTAAAAATTTAAAAGAGAACGGCTTTTCTAAGGAGTTTGTGGATATTAAATTAAGATTTAAGAAACCCATCAGCCAATATACAACTGCTGAATTGAAGGAAGTAACCTTAAAATCTTTAATAAAATATTACAGAAGAAAAATTGAGCAAGTGACCAGTTATAAAGAATTAGAAGAAATAATAGGAGGGATCCCCTTTTCAAGGCAATCAATAGAAATATCAAAAATTGAAGAGAATGGATACTCAAGTGCAATACACTTATTGACAGATATTAATCCAAATTTAAAAGAAAGACGTAATGATTACAAGGAGAGATTTACTATTGAAAATTTTAAAGAATTATTGCCAATTAATATTAAGTTGAAAAAGTTTTCAAACGATAAGCAAAAATTCCTTGAAAAAACAGGAATTGCGTTTGCGAAAATTCCTATTCGAAAAAGTTCCTATATGCGCTCATATAGGCTTAGAACAGATTATAAGCCATATAGACTTATTGATTTAGGGATGTTATTAGCTGAAGTATTCCTAGAGAATTCGCTTGAGCTATTTATTATTTCTAACCCTGAATTATATGAATACCAAGGAATAAAATTTTGCTTTAAAAACAAGATAGAGAGTGTAAATTCAGTTGATGTATACGTGAATATGAAAATTGATAATATAAATGCTGAAGGAATATGCATTTTTGATAAGTTGAAAAAATTCAACTATGTTTGTGAAAATGCAGAATTAAATATAATTCCTGTAGTTGAAGATACAAGAAGTTTTTATAAACTCAACTTAAATTCAGAGTATAAAGTAATCCGTAATTTTAACAATCTACATTATAAGATTATGCTTAGCGAGTTTATAGATAGACAGGAGAATATAAAAAAACATGTTAGAATACGAGGAGATAAAGCAACAGAATACGCTCGTTTTTTTGAAACAAAGAAACATATAAACAAGTCAACGATTAGGGTAATGGAGAACAATTGTTTTAAAGAGAATTTTGGATATGTTGAATTAGATAATGATGTTGATTTGATGAAATTCAAAAAAATAGAAAGGGAGTTTTTACAATTCAAAAAAGCTGTTCCTTTATCAGGATTGAATGATCATAGCTTTCGAGTAAAAAAATTGGGCAGGTTAAAAGCCGATGGGGTATATGTATCTGCGCCAATAAAAGCATTAATAATAGATATTGGTGCTCCTAATTCGTTTGCTCATGAATGTATGCATCTTATCGATTTTACAACGATGAAAGGTTCAACTCTTTTAAGTGAAGGCATTCGTTTTAGACCAATAATAGATAGGTATAAAGCATTAGTTTCTGAAAAAGTAGATTCATTAATGAATGAGGATCCTTTTAAAGTTCAGTGGTTTAGTAATAAAAAGTATAACAAAGATTATTACTTGGATTATTCAGAGATATTTGCGCGTGCTGGGGAAATGTATTTGTTTTATATTGCAAAGTTAGAAACTTCATTTTTATATGCAAATTATAACTCGATTGTTTTTCCTAAAGATAAAGAGTTTATGAAAATGATAAGTGATTATTTTAATTGGTTGTTTCAAAAATTAAAAGCTCAGCTACCTAAAAAAGAACGATCAATCATGGGGATTCTAGGTGATAGAGGGGCCTGTGTGAATGCAATAGGTGTCGCTCCGATGGAATATGTCATTAATAGCGACGGTCAGCTCAGATTGTTTTAATAAAATCCCCTGGAGGTTGATAAAAATGCCAACTTATGTTTTATACGGGAAAGAAACTTATTTAATAGAAGATAAAGCTAGAAGGATTATTCAGGAGTTTACTAATAATGAAAATGAAGATTTAAATGTTGTTGAATTTGATATGGAAGAAAAAACAATTCAAGAAGCAATAAATGAAGCAGAAGAATACTCATTTTTCGGAGGTACAAAAATCGTTATAACGAGAAATGCATATTTTCTAACAGGTGATAAAAATAAAGAAATGAATCATGATGTTAATTATATACTCAGTTTTTTAGAAAAGAACATGGAAGATTCTGTACTAATACTTATTGTTGATAATGAAAAATTAGATCAGCGGAAAAAGTTAGTAAAGGAATTAAAAAAGAAAGCAACTTTTTTCGAGGCGAAGACACTCAATCAGGCGGAAGCAGCTACTTGGATACTCAATTATGTAAAAGATAAACATATACAAATTTCTAATGATTTGGTGCAGGAATTAATAGTATCGGTAGGTTGTGATTTAAGATGTTTAAAAAATGAAATCGATAAGTTGTATGTATATAGCAATGGTAAAAAGGAAATAACCATGGAAGCGATAACTGCTGTCACAGTTAGGAGCCTAGAACAGTCAATATTTAATTTAAGTGAATACTTGTTAATTCAAGATACCGATAAAGCAATTGCATTATTTAATGAGTTGATTCTGAAAAAACATAATCCTATTCAAATATTAGCAACTCTAATTTATAAATTTGATATGATATTTAAAATTAAAGTTCTACAGAGTGATACAAAAGAAAAGGACCTTGTTGGAATATTAGGTTGTCATCCTTATGTTTTGCAAAAGTCCAAAGAACAATTAAAAGAATATAACCTTTCAGCAGTTGATTTGGGCAATATATTATGTATACTTACACAAGCTGATAATAATATGAAATTGGGAAAAGATCCATATCTTACTATGGAAATTTTAATAACTAAAATAAGTGATGTATTAAGGAAATCACATGTATTATAAACTCAATAACTGTAAAATAAAAAGAAGGATAAATGGGTACTACCTGTTTATCCTTCTTTTTATTTACCGTACTTAAAAAAATAATATTATCTTTATTTTTTCTTAGTTTTTCTGTAGAAATATCTCATGATTAATTATGAAGGATGAATAATTTAATAACGCTCATTAATGAGGTACTAATAGAAAGGAGGCCGTTGTTGATTTATGCAAAATAATAGAAAAAGAAACGGAATTAAAGAAAGGATTAGACAAGAAAAAGAACGACGTGAACGATTGCTAGCAGAGGAAGAAGAACAATATAGTGATATGCATGAGGAACAAGTAAGTGAACATTTACAGCAAGAGGATTCACAACAGCCATTGAAACAAAGAGAGGAAGATGTAAATTCAAACAACCCCAAAAATGAAAGTTTAACTAGTAATCCAGCTCTTGACTGGATTACAACAATTCAAAAACAGTCAAATGTTTCTGAGAATGATTTTGAAAACGAAAAAGCTGAAGAAGAAGCAAGAAAACAAGCAGA
>NZ_JBALQK010000288.1:0-1507 GCF_036965845.1 Bacillus sp. JJ1127
CCATTATTACCATCGCCACCTGTTGGAGGCTTCGCTTCTCCACCACTGGAGTCACCAGTGGTTGGTGGCTTTTTATCATTACTAACTGGAGGTATTGAATTATCAGCAATAGCTACTCCATCATTGATGTTTAGATCGTCACCAAATACAAAATTTTTACTATCCTTATTTTCTGAAACAGAAGGAGTGTTTGTTGCTGATGCTATAGAAGTATTCAAATCAGAAAAACGATTGTTTGATTTATCACCATCAATAACTGATGCTAGGTTTCGATCTGAATTTATAGCCGCAGTTGCAATTGAATCTGTTAAATCATCAAATTTCTTTTTGGTTTTGTTATTTTCAATGATTCCGGCTAAATTTTGATCCGAGCTATGTTTTGCATTATCAATGATTTCATCAAAGTCATTGGCATTTAAATTTTCAGTTGTTTCATTCTTACTTTCATCTGGTTTTTCATCTTTCTTCTTTTCTTTTTCACTCTCTTTTTTCTTTTTAGATACTGATGCTGTTTTGCTACTCTTTTCGTCTGAAGAAAACAGCGAGCAGCCTGTAACTACCCCGACACTTAAGGTAGTAGCGGTAGTTGCGAGTAAAACTTTCTTGAAAATTTTCGAATAATCTAAAGGCATAATCAATTCCTCCCCATTACTTAACCAACACTTTTAGTTGCTACAGATGTAGCAGAACTATTAGGTGCAGAATTATTGATTTTTTCGAGTAAATCCTTATTCCCTACTTTTTGAGCAAATTTTTTAGCTTCCTCAGATTTATTTAATTTCAAATAACTATTAACAATTATTCCTTCTCTTCTACCATCTAGTGGCACTCGATCTTTTAATTTAATAACTTCTTCATGTTTGTCATCTAATGCAGCAATTTCAAAATTAATTAGTGGATTTTTAGTTTTCAGTTGTTTTACTTTTTTTAAATTATCTACAGCTAAGTAATATGAAACTACTGATTCTGCAAAATCTTGTTCTAAGTCAATAGCTTTTTGTGCTTTACCGCTTAATAGATAAGTAAATAAAACCGCCTTTTTATCTTCTTTTCCTAGCTCTTTATAATCTACTTTATCAAATTCCAGTGCAGCATCTTGATATTTTTGAACTGCAGATAACCTTAATCCATTTATTAAATTTGCATTGATTTCTAAACTATTTACATTATTTGCAGATGCAGCCTGTGAATTCTTCATAGTGCTAAAAGCGAAACCTGCTACTACTATTAAAACAATTGATGCGACTCCTATAATAGCGTACTTATATTTTTTCATATAATTTAAGATTCCTTTTTTATCAAGTTCTATTTTCTTTTCTTGTTCAAAATCAACTTCATTTGATGGCTTTGTTTTCTTATTTAAATTAATTTCGTCACTTTCTGATTCTCTTTTGGCTACTACTAATTGTTGTCTCTTTTGAGCTTCTTCTATTTTCTTCTCTTCCTCTAATCGACGTTTTCTTACTTCTCCAAGCTTTTTCTCCTCGGCTTTCCGACGCGCTTCCGC
>NZ_JBALQK010000289.1:0-5913 GCF_036965845.1 Bacillus sp. JJ1127
CTTATGGGACAGCCCCTTTCTTGATATATCGCTGCTTCTATAAAACACGACAAGCTTGTACATATGGATCTTGTAGAATTCTTTCTACTAACGGGAGCATTTCTTCTTGAAATGGTATATCAATCGGAAATGGTTTTTGTGATCCAGGTTTGATGCCGTATTGTACAATTTTATAATGAATTTTTTCATGGTGTTTGAGTACGATTAATTTATAGCGATTATCGTCTTGCTCGAGTGAAAAATCAATGGCAGTGGCATCGTATGTAACGTCGTCTTTATATATATACGGCTTCGGTGTGCCGATCCAGTCTATTTTTGCGCGTACGTTCATTGCACAACCTCCTTATTTGTCATTATATATATCCATTTTGATTTTTCAACATATAAGTCGCTGTTATGAAGAACAAAAGGTGACCGCTACTTGTTTTCTCTCCTTGTTTTCATTTGGCATGGGGTAGTGACTGCTTCTATGCATGGTCGGATGCTCTCTCCCGCCTAAAAAGAAAGGGTTTATGTTGGTTCTTCAATTTGTATTTATATATATAAAATTAAAAGCCAGCTCTCAAATCATAAGAGAGCTGGCTTCCTATTTAGCAGTTATTGATTATTTTAAAATTTTCACTTTAACAGATTTACGTCCCCATTTGTCAGCAGCTGAATCTGAGCCAACTAGAACATCGATACGGTTACCTTTAATTGCACCGCCAGTATCACCAGCGATTGCTTCTCCGTAACCTTCTACCCATATTTTTGATCCAAGTGGAATCACTTTCGGGTCAACAGCAACCATCTTCATGTTTGGATTTGCTGTTAGGTCATGACCCATTGCAGTTAATACACGGCCGCCATATGTGCCCCCATTTTCGCTCGGATGAGCTGTATATGCTGTAGCTACAACTGTTAACTCACGGCCACCAGAAGGCACATTTGTTGCCTCTGCTTTTACTTGAGTAGCAGGTTTTTCTTGTGCTACTGGTGCTGCTGCCTGAATAGGAGCTTGCGTTTCCTGTTTTTCAATAACAGGTGCTGTACCTGTTAAGAAAGGAACATGAACATAAGCTGTTTTCCCGTTATATTCGAATTGTAACCACCCATTTTGTACTTGGTTCGTTGTTTCGATCATATCGTCTTTCTTAAGCGTACCAAGAATTTCTGAGTTTGTGTTTGCTTCAGCACGTACGTTTAATACGTTTGCTGTTACATAGTAGATGCTTTTTGTGAACTCTGAATTTACGAATGCGTCTTTACCATTTAATTTGATTTGTGACCATCCGTTTTCTGTATTTGTAACATCTAATTTATTACCATTTAATAATTTACCGACAACTTTTGATTCCGTAGTTGGGTTTTCGCGTACGTTTAGTACGTCTGTTGTTACAACAGTTTCTGCTTTAGCAGAAGTAGTGAAAATCCCAAGACCAAAAACTGCTGCTGTTGCTATACCAATTAATTTTTTCATGATAGCCTCCATTGCGTTTGTTTTCGTGTCCCTATTATAGCAACAGATTTTTTTGGAATTTGGGAAATCACACAATTACAAACCATTCGTAACAAACCATTAATGCTTTGTAATATAGCAAAAAATAATAGAAAGCGTTTTTCATTCCGTGTTTTTAAGTAGTTTATATCGCATATCTACTATTTTTAATACAACAGTTTTTTTCGATAAAGATAAAAATATTACAGTGACGTTACAAAACATTTACCGATAGATTGCATTCCTTGAGTATTTTATTGATTTATGCCTAAAATAGTTATATAAACATAAACATTTTGTTTGTGAATTTATAAATACGTACTATATCCTAACAAAACAACCGCATAATTGTTACAAAAAGAAAGGGCTGCAATGAACAAATTTGTCCTTTTTTACAACTGTAACACATCATTTTTTAGGGAAGCACATTCCCATCCGCATTTATCCCGCTTTAACGGACAGTAAAACCCCTAACTTCAAAATTCAGTGAAAGAGACAAAGAAGTTAAGTAGGGGATTAACTATCCGTAAGAGCCCAATTGGTGAAGGCTAATAATCAGTGATCACTGATTAAAGTTTCACTTTATCTCGCCCAATTTGGCAGCATGATTTTTACATTATACTTCGAGCGAGAAGATAAGCTGTTCATAAGAATTCTAATTGGTGAAGGTCCATTTTATAGAATTCGAAGAAAATTACTAATTATTTCATTATATCTGATTTAACACATTGGAATTATGGTTATTTTACACAAAAAAAGAAATCTACAAAGGGGGATTTGATGAGGAAACTGACGAAAACATTTATTGTCTCATTAACAGTATGTATTGCATTTACAATTTGGGGGATTATTCCCGAATCTATAATTGGAAAAGGGAGTTTGGGGAATGTAACCACTGCAATCCAAACTACACTAGTTAGTAAATTTGGGTGGTTCTATATTATTTCTGTTTCAATCTTTTTAGCGATTTCAATCTTTTTAATTGTTTCCAAATATGGTTCCATCCGTTTAGGAAAAGATGATGATGAACCTGATTATAGTTATATGACATGGTTTGCCATGCTGTTTAGTGCTGGTATGGGAATCGGTTTGATTTTCTGGGGTGTTGCCGAACCATTAAATCATTTATATACGCCACCGTTTGGAGAAAGTGCAACCGAAGAGAGTGCACGCCTTGCACTTCGCTTTTCATTTTTCCACTGGGGATTACATCCGTGGGGCCTATATGCGCTTGTAGCTCTTTGTATTGCCTATTTCACGTTCCGAAAAGGGAAGCCAAGTACAATTAGCGCGACAGTAGGTTCTTTATTTAAAAGCGGTGAACATGGCCGTATTGCCCATACATTTGATGTGTTAGCTGTATTTGCCACAGTATTTGGTGTTGCGACTTCATTAGGGCTTGGGGCGCAACAAATTGCAGGTGGTGTTAGTTACTTAACGTCTATTCCAAACTCATTAACAACGCAGTTAGTTATTATAGCAATCGTAACGGTTCTTTATATGTTATCTGCGCAAACAGGGTTAGATAAAGGAATTAAGTATTTAAGTAATACAAATATTATTTTGGCATTTGCACTTATGGCAATTTTATTATTTGCAGGTCCCACAAACTTTATTATGAACTACTTTACTTCAACAATTGGATCTTACATTCAAGAGTTACCAAGTATGAGTTTCCGTTTAAGCCCGCTAAACGAGGATGGAAACCAATGGATTCAATCATGGACGATTTTCTATTGGGCATGGTGGATTGCGTGGTCTCCATTCGTTGGTACATTCATCGCCCGTGTATCGCGTGGACGTACGATTCGAGAATTCGTTATCGGTGTGTTACTTGTGCCGACATTAATCGGTGCGCTTTGGTTCTCTGTTTTTGGTGGAACAGCTATTCACATGGAGTTATTTGATGGAGCAAATATTCATGGGCAAATTAAAGAGATGGGTACAGAAGTAGGATTATTTGCTGTGCTAGATCATATGGGTAGTATAGGACCAGCTTTATCTGTTCTAGCTATTCTACTAATCTCAACATTCTTTATTACATCAGCAGATTCTGCGACATTTGTTCTAGGTATGTTAACGACGCATGGTAGTTTAAACCCACCAAATCGTATTAAAATGATTTGGGGGCTTGTCCTAGCGGCGGTAGCATCAATCCTATTATATGTCGGTGGACTGACGGCACTGCAAACAGCTTCGATTATCGCAGCGTTCCCATTTGTATTTGTTATCTTCTTTATGGTAGCTTCGTTATTTAAAGAGTTGCAAAAAGAGGTCCATCATCATAAATCACATAGATAGAAGAAAAGAGCTGATTGATTTAGAATCAGCTCTTTTTTAATAGGTAAGGAATCTTTATATTTTGACATTATCCGATATATTGTCAAAAGTAATTCATATTTTTGACAAAAAATTGTCGGAAATGTGTTGTCACTTTTATATATATGTGCTATATTATTTCTTGTAAGCGATTTCAAATGGTTTTTTAAGTGTATTTGAGGGGGACAACTAGAATAATGAAACGTTACGAAAGAAAGTGGAAGCATATTTGTTTGAAACGTGTGGCACATCGAAATGTCCAAGAAAGCACGGAACCAAAGATTCAGGTATCTAAAGAGCAACAAGAGAAGCAATTGGTTTTACAAAAATAGCAATCACTTTTTCGTATATAAATGAAAGTAGATCGTTCGTTGGGGGATGGACGTGAAATTACTTTCGGCTAAGGGGTATTGTCCGATATATAGATTTTAGTTCAAAAATAAGCACAGAGCATACGGCGCTCTGTGCTTATTTTTTAAACAAACGTTTGTTTAGTTTTAGTATTACTGCCTGTAAAAGCCCTATTGGTGCGGGCTAATAATCAGTGGGGAGGAAGAACCTCCGCTGATTCAAGTTTCAAATTATTAGAACATCATACCTGCAACTGCTGCGTTTAAGAAGTTCGCTAATGTACCAGCGATTACTGCTTTAATCCCTAGCTGTGCAATTTGCTGACGGCGAGAAGGAGCGAGTGTTCCTGTTACACCTAATTGAATTGCGATAGAAGAGAAGTTTGCAAAGCCACAGATTGCAAATGTTAAAATCATATTTGTTTTTGCAGAGAAGTCTGCCATGTGTGGTCCTAAGTTCCCATAAGCTACGAATTCGTTGATTGCAAGTTTTTGACCGATGAAACCAGCTGCTTGTACAGCTTCGCTTGGTGAAACACCGATTAAGATAGCGAATGGTGATAATAAGTAACCAAAGATTAAATCAAGGCTAAGTTTAATATGGAACCAAGAACCAATCCATCCTAATAGGCCGTTTAATACAGCGATTAATGCGATGAAAGCCATTAACATTGCTGCTACGTTAATAACAAGCTGCATTCCTTCAGAAGCGCCGCGTGCTGCTGCGTCGATGACGTTCGCATCTTCACGTTCTGTAGAAAGTTGTACATCATTATTTACTTCTTCTGTCTCTGGCATAATGATTTTTGCAATTAATAAGCTTGATGGTGCTGCCATAATTGCTGCTGCTAATAAATGCTCAAGCGGAATACCCATTGCTGCATAGCCGACAAGAACTGATCCGGCAACAGCTGTCATACCGCTTACCATAATAGTGAAGAATTCACTGTTTGTTAAACGTGCTAAGTACGGTTTAATTAAAATTGGTGCTTCTGTTTGTCCTAAGAAAACAGTTGTTACTGCATTTAAGCTTTCTGCTTTTGAAGTTCCAAGAAGTTTACTTAATGCACCACCAACGATACTAACGAATTTCTGCATAATACCAAAATAATATAAGATTGCTACTAATGAACTAATAAATACAATTGGAAGTAGTGCTTGAATGATGAAAACGAATCCCCAAGGACCTTTAGGATTTACTAAATCTCCAACAACGAATTTAATGCCCTCATAAGAAAAATTGATTAATCCTTGAACACCGTCAGCAGCGATTTTTAAGCCTGCTTTTCCAGCATCCCAACGTAACACGATAAATGAAAATGTAATTTGTAATGCTAGCGCGATTAAAATTGTGCGCCAATTAATAGCTCTGCGATTGGAAGATAGTAAGAAAGCAATTGCTAAAACTCCAATTACGCCGCCAATTCCCCATAAAAAATTCATGCAGTGTAAATCTCCTTTCTCATAGTAGAAAAGTATATGTAACAGATGTATATACTTCTGCAAAAATAACATCTTAAGTAACTTATCACAACGGACATCAGAGGTCAAACATCCATAAAAAAGTTTAAATAGAAAGAAAATTCCTCAAGAAAACACATATAAATCTTATGAGGTTAAAATAGGTTATGTTTTTTAGCGAGAATATATTCATTATTGTAACGTTGTAAATTGTTTGTATAAAATGTGATGTATGAAATAAGAGAAGAGAAACATATTTAAATTTATATATAAATCCATATAAACCTCTGCTATGTAGAATAAAAA
>NZ_JBALQK010000290.1:0-2637 GCF_036965845.1 Bacillus sp. JJ1127
TGGTGCTACTGGTGCTACCGGCGCTAGCTTCCCTATCGCAACAGCCGTTCTACAAAATTCACAGCCGCAAACCGTCGCTCAATCTGAAACCTTCGTTTTTAGCACACCATCTAATCTAATAAATATTTCCTTTAATGGAACAGATGAACTAACCATTTTAACTACTGGTATATATGTAATTAGCTTTTCTATTTCCACAACCGCTCCTGGATGTGCCCCACTTGGAGTCGGTGTTTCCCAAAATAGAGAAGCAGCAACAGATAATTTCTCTTGCAATGTAGTAGGAGATTCTCTTTCCTTTACAACAATTGAAACATTAACAGCTGGCACAAGCATATCCATTCAATCTACACTTAGCGAAATTACAATCCCTAATACCGGCGATACAAATATAAGACTTACTATATTTAGAATCGCATAGCATCTCGTTTCTTAAAAACATCTTATTTTAAATCAAAATAAAAAGAGCGAGTAACTCGCTCTTTTTTTCTATGTAACATTTTTACTATTCTAATTCAATCGAAACATTTTTTTGAGGTACAAATGTAGAAATAGCATGTTTATAAATAAGCTGTTGCTTACCTTCTGTTTCCAATAAAACAGTAAAGTTATCGAAACCTTTAATTAACCCACGAAGCTGGAAACCATTTAATAAGTACAGCGTTACAAACGTATTTTCTTTACGGAGTTGATTTAAAAATTGATCTTGAATATTGATTGATTGCTTCATGTCGAATCCTCCTCTTTTTCTCTACTTACTTATTATTCGACTTTAGTTGTAACTTTCCTTCTGTGTATCGCAAAATTTCTGCCGTTTTTTCACCATCCGTAACATCAAACCATGCTACATCCATCTTATTACGGAACCATGTTAATTGACGTTTTGCATAGCGGCGTGAATTTGTTTTCAATTGCGATACTGCTTCTTCTAGAGAAGCGTGACCTTCAAAATAATTATATAACTCTTTGTAGCCGATTGCTTGAATAGATTGGCAATCTCGAACACCATTTTCATATAAAGCCTCTACCTCTTGCAATAAACCTTGTCCAATCATATGATCGACACGTAAGTTGATGCGATCATATAGCATTGTACGATCCATTGTCAAGCCAATTAATGAAACATCATATAATAATTCATTTTCTTGTTGCTCAAGTTGATCACTCATTTTTTGTCCTGTCGTATGGAAAATTTCCAATGCACGAATGACACGCCTTACATTATTTGCATGAATACGATTCGCACTTTCTGGATCTACCTCTTGTAGTTTCTTATGTATATATTCCACACCATGTTCTATCGCTAGTTTTTCCATTTGTTCTCGATATACAGAGTCTCCAGCTTCATCTGTAAACTGATAATCATATAGAACAGATTGTATATAAAGGCCAGTGCCACCAACAATAATCGGTAATTTCCCGCGTTCTGTAATTTCTCGAATATGACCGCGAACAAGCTCTTGAAATTCCGCCACAGAAAATGACTCTTCTGGATTCCTTATATCAATCATATAATGCGGAATTCCTTCCATTTCATCTGTCGTCACCTTAGCGGTCCCGATATCCATCGTACGATAGATTTGCATCGAATCTCCACTAATAATTTCACCATTTAACGCTTTCGCAAGATCAATACTTAACTTTGTCTTCCCTACAGCAGTCGGTCCAATGATGACAGCAACTTTTTCACGTTGCATTTCTCCCATATACTTCAACTCTCTTTATGTAATATACTCCATCTAGTTATTATACCCAATCTTACCAATTTTAATGGTCATAATGCAAGTTCTTTCAATTTGGTAAATGAAATTATATTAACAAAAATAGAAAGTAGACATAGTTTGTCCATTTTTACATATATATGATAAAAAATAAGATCGGAGAGGATATTATGGAAATTACACAAGCTCCCATTAATTTTTCAACTTTAACAAAAGAACTCATTTTAGCTACATCTATAAAGGAAAAAGATTGTTCACAAGAAGAGTTATATTTCGCTTTAAACTGCCTACTTCGTTCCTTCCATTCCATAGTAGACGAAAAAACATTAGATGAACCTACACTACAATATATACAAAACCAATTTTGCAGCGCTTATAAAATCATTACTGGCCGAACAGTATATCCTTTTTAACAATTCAAAAACGGCTGTTAGGAATCTCCTAACAGCCATTCTTCATTACATATAGATTATTTTAAAATTTTCACTTTAACAGATTTACGTCCCCATTTGTCAGCAGCTGAATTTGAGCCAACTAGAACGTCGATACGGTTCCCTTTAATTGCACCGCCAGTATCACCAGCGATTGCTTCTCCGTAACCTTCTACCCATATTTTTGATCCAAGTGGAATCACTTTCGGATCAACAGCAACCATCTTCATGTTTGGATTTGCTGTTAGGTCATGACCCATTGCACTTAATACACGGCCACCGTATGTGCCACCATTTTCGCTTGGATGAGCTGTATATGCTGTAGCTACAACTGTTAACTCACGGCCACCAGAAGGCACATTTGTTGCCTCTGCTTTTACTTGAGTAGCAGGTTTTTCTTGTGCTGCTGCCTGAACAGGTGCTTCAGCTTGAGCGGGAGCCTGCGTTTCTTGTTTTTCAATAACAGGTGCTGTACCTGTTAAGAA
>NZ_JBALQK010000290.1:2656-3109 GCF_036965845.1 Bacillus sp. JJ1127
CCCATTTTGTACTTGGTTCGTTGTTTCGATCATATCGTCTTTCTTAAGCGTACCAAGAATTTCTGAGTTCGTGTTTGCTTCAGCACGTACGTTTAATACGTTTGCTGTTACGTAGTAGATGCTTTTTGTGAAATCTGAACTTACGAATGCGTCTTTCCCATTTAATTTGATTTGTGACCATCCGTTTTCTGTATTTGTAACATCTAATTTATTACCGTTTAATACTTTTCCTACAACTTGTGATTCAGTAGTTGGGTTCTCGCGTACGTTTAATACATCCGTTGTTACAACAGTTTCTGCTTTAGCAGAAGTAGTGAAAATCCCAAGACCAAAAACCGCTGCTGTTGCTATACCAATTAATTTTTTCATGAATAGCCTCCATTCGCTTTGTTTTCGTGTCCTCATTATAGCAACAGTTTTTTTGGGAATTTAGAAAATCACACAATTACAAAC
>NZ_JBALQK010000291.1:0-621 GCF_036965845.1 Bacillus sp. JJ1127
ATGGATTTATATAGAAGGAAGATTCCCTTCTATTCTATTAACACATAGAAAAACCCCTTATTTTTACGTGATGTTAAAAATATTCCTACTAACAAAAAAGGGAGCATTCGCTCCCTTTTCATTACTTTTATTTTCGAAAACTTTCATATTTAACTGCTTCAAATGCCTTTTCAATCTCTTCATTCCGATAATGAACATATGTAAAACGCCCTAATTCTACTAATCGAGCGATTTCTTGTAATGCTTTTTGCTTTTCATATGTCTCTTCAATTGTTACGTGTACATAGAATTTCATAAGTGGATGTTCATATAAAGATTCCCCTACCTCTACATGCACTTCTTCCACCCCTTGAACCACTCTTACATAACTTGCAAACTGATAAACAGCTTCTCGATCTGAAACAATTTTTAATGTGTACATATATTCTCCCCCTTTTCTTTTACTATACCAGAAAAGAATTCATATAACTTTATCCAACTATGAATATTTTCTGACTTCTTCTCATTTCTTATATCCTTTCATTCGCAAAGCTATCTTTTCTGTCAAAAAACACTCCCATAATTACTGCATTTTTCTATTACTCTGTTACAAACTAGCTAAGCACTATATATACATCAATT
>NZ_JBALQK010000291.1:761-4102 GCF_036965845.1 Bacillus sp. JJ1127
GGAAAATCAAAATGGATATATAGATACAATAAAATCTAGTTACTTATGGGAATTACATCCATACATATCACTTCTTCACCACATACAGTATGACAAGAAACTGTTTTCCATTTGAGGTGTTTTCCAATGAACCCATATATAAACATATGCATTTGTATTACCCCTGGATCCGATATTACAAACGACCGTATCGCAAAAGATTTAGCAGTTGCTGAATCAATATGGCACCCGATATCGTTTCGAATTAAAGATGTCATTACATTAGACGATTCCTTTCAATTTTACGATGAAGAAATTAGTTATATGGACTCTATACAAAAGCAACCAAAAGTTTCATCCTTTTTTTATACATGTGCATCACAATCTCCTGATTGTGATCTCTATATTTGCTATATCGGGAGCAATTATTTTAAAGAACACTCCGTCATTGCATGTGCCTACTCATTGGCTAAACAACAGTTTCTCACTGGATATATCGTTCTAACCAATTCCGCAGCCTCAATGAGAAACATATACACACTCGCTCATGAAATTGGGCATATTTTATTTACAAGGCGTATGAATGGAAAGCTTACCCATGCAGATCCCCACTCGCCAACTGGATCTGAACATCACCCTTCTTCAAATAATCTCATGCATCCAATCGTTCCCCGTCCTGATAGAGTCAGCATGAATTCGTTATTAACAAGAGAACAGAAGAATTTGGCTTTGCAAAGTCCTTTATTACACAGAAAAAAACAGTAACTACGATCGTTACTGTTTAGAAAATATTCTACTCTAATCTGGCTGCAAGAAACATCCATATATAACGAAAAGAAAAGTAGTCCCTTATATCTTCTTAGCATATTTCTTTGAAAATACTTTTTATACATCTAAAGCAGCCTTTTTTCTATCATACTCAATCATAGAAAATATTCTACTATATAAATCCATTTTAATTTTTCAACATATAAGTCGCTGCTATACAGAATAAAACATGACTTGCACCCCTTTGTTTTCATCTTTACATATAGCAGGAAAAGGCCCATATCACATCTATGCATAGCCAGATGCTCTCGTCCCCCTAAAAAGAAAAGAGTTTTATGTTGGCTTTTCAACTTGTATTAATGTATATAACAAGGTAACCACACCACTTTTGCGAGCTTTATATTCCGATTTATTTTACGTTCCGGAATTTCCCATCCTTTTCACCTTCTTTAGAAACTTGCATCATTCTATCTCCTTATCTAGCTGATTTCCTTCTATTGGCTTTCATCATAAATTCAATGAAAATAAGAATAAATATACTGCCATACAAGCACACTATCTGAAATAACATAGGAATTAAATCTTCTGACGTAAATGTTTTAAAAACAAACATGATAGAAAGAGGAATGACTAAATATAAAACTTTAAACCATCCTTCAAAATACACATTTGTAATTACTGTTACCATGAAGATTACTCCCGTTATCGTATAACTCTGTAATTGGTTCAATTCAATCATTCGTGTAGGGTACATCATATCGAGAATAATTACTGCTCCTAATACAACCATTGGGATGAACATCAATAAAACTTGAACAAACAATTGGTTTGAAATATTCAATCGAAAAGCTGTTTTACGAAAGGCAATATTAGGTGCTACAAGAGCAATCATTAATGCCGTACCGTACCCAATACATTGAAACAATGAGATCTGTAATTGACCGCTATCATTTATAATTAAAACAGAAGCAATAATCCAAAACACAACGATATTCATCACTGTATATCCGATTTGTTTCCAGCTCTCTTGCCTATCCTTTTCCATTATCCGAACAAGCTCGTTTGCGTATACTTTTGGTGAACTTCCGAAAATATCTTCTACACTTTTCCCATCATTTTCTCCTTCTATTAAATGCATTTCAGCATCCTCTAAAAAACTCTCAACATCACTTTCTTTTACACCCTTTGCTGTTAAAAACATTCTCATATTTAACAAGAAATTTTGCGCTTCAGTAGATAGCATCATCCTCGTCTCCCCTTTCCTTTCAGCAAGCGCTCTACACTACTTTGCATTGCTTCCCAGCGATCCATAAATTCATCTAGTGCATCTTCACCTTTTTCTGTTAATGTATAATATTTCCGCTTCGGACCAGATGGAGATTCCTTCATCGTACTTGTGATTAATCCTTCCTTTTGCATCCTTATTAAAAGTGGATAAATGCTTCCTTCACTAGCCATCGTGAAACCATACTTCGCTAACTTTTCACTCATCTCATATCCGTATATTTCTCCTTCAGAAATGATAGCAAGAAGACACCCTTCTAAAATCCCTTTCAGCATTTGACTTGTCGACATAATTCAAATCCTCCTTCTATCTTGTTTTACAAGATAGATAAGCGTAAGTATCTTGCTTTACAAAATAGTATAGCAAAAGCTATTTTGCAAAGCAAGATAGCTAAGTATATTTTCCCATATATTTGCAGGATTTTCATTATACGCTCTCTAAATAGAGCAATAAGACAAATCTTATATAAAGGAGTGGTTTTCATCATGGTTACAAATCGAGTTATCTTTTTGACAGGTGCTGCAAGTGGGATTGGGTATGAAATGGGAAAGGCATTCGCGAAAGAAGGGGTAAAAGTTGTGATTAGCGATTGCCTCGAAGATCGCGCAAAAGAAGCTGCTGAACAGTTGCAAAAAGAAGGCTATACTGCAATTGCTTTGAAATGTGATGTTACATCAGAACAAGAAATTGAAGAAGCAATTTCTAAAACAGTGACAGACTTTGGTTCATTAGATGTCTTAATTAATAACGCAGGGATGCAACATGTTTCCCCCATTGAAGACTTCCCAACAGATAAATTTGAACTACTCATTAGAATTATGCAAATTGCACCGTTTATTGCAATAAAACATGCTTTTCCTATTATGAAAAAGCAAAAATATGGCCGAATTATAAATGTAGCTTCTATTAATGGTCTTGTTGGATTTGCTGGAAAAGCTGCTTATAATAGCGCAAAGCATGGTGTAATTGGTTTGACAAAAGTAGCAGCCTTAGAAGGAGCTGTTCATGGCATCACTGTAAACGCCCTTTGTCCAGGCTATGTTGATACCCCCCTTGTCCGTAATCAACTTCAGGACTTAGCAACAACGCGAAGCGTTCCACTAGAGAGAGTATTAGAAGATATCATTTATCCACTCGTACCACAAAAGCGATTGCTTAATGTGCAGGAAATTGCCGATTATGCTTTATTTTTAGCAAGTGAAAAAGCAAAAGGAATAACTGGCCAAGCAGTTGTTATTGATGGAGGGTATACAGCACAATAATCTTTATTGAAAAAGGCTTTGCTCATTATAAAGTGTACCCTTTGTAA
>NZ_JBALQK010000292.1:0-3321 GCF_036965845.1 Bacillus sp. JJ1127
AAAAGCACCTCTCATTAATTTATAATTATTTCCATTGAAATCTAATTTATTAAAATTATCATACTATATGTTATGAAGGAAGTAAAGGTTCCATACTTTACAATGTTCTTCTAATAAGTCTTGTCATTTTCGACAAGATTTTTTATTTTACAGCAGGGATTTTTTGCAATTTGTTGTATTTCATAGTTATATAGAGAATATACAAAATACATACTTAGAAAGGAAAAAATTATGACAGAATTAAAAAACAGATTAGATGTACCAGATCAAGAAAAATGGGATTTAACGGACATTTATAAAACAATCGGACACTGGGAAAGCGACTGCGAAAAAATTGAAACATTAACAAACACTTTGAAAGATTTTAATGGTAATATCCATGATAGCCATAGTTTACTAGCTTATCTTACAAAAAGTGAAGAAATATCAAGTTTATTAAATTTAGTTTATGCTTATGCAAGACTTCAATCAGACCTTGATACACGCGATACAGAAGCGCAGTCCCTTGTAGACAAAGCATCACAATTACATGTTAAAGTGAGTGCCGCTCGTTCCTTCTTTTCTCCATTTTTACTTAGTATCGATGAGAAAACTTTGCATTCTTATATAGAAGAAAATGAGGGCTTACAATATTATAAAGAAGACTTATTTGAATTATATCGATATAAAAAACATGTCTTAAATAAGGATAAAGAAGAAATCTTATCCCAAATGGGTGAAGCCCTCTCTTCTCCTCAACATACATACGGCATGCTCAACAACGCAGATATTACATTCGGAGAGGTTACAACTGATGATGGAAGTAAAGTGAATTTAACACGCGGAATGTACTCTAAATTAATTAAAGATGAAAATAGAGATAAGAGGAAAGAGGCTTATAAAGCCTACTATCAACCTTATGTTCAACTAAAAAACTCTATCGCTTCCACTTTATCAGCAGCGATAAAAAATAATGTTACCATTTCAAAAATTAGAAATTATCCATCCGCGTTAGAAAAATCCCTATTTGGTGATATGGTTCCAAAGGAAGTATACGATAATTTAATTGATACAACTAAAAAAAATATGACATCTCTACATACGTATAACCATTTACGAAAAGAGAAATTACAACTAAATGAATTAAGACAATATGATTTAAATGTTGATTTAGTAAAAGGTGTAAAACAAGATATTCCATACGATGAAGCATTCGAGATCATGCTTACTTCCCTTTCACCACTCGGTGAAGAATATATTCAAACACTTCGAGGTTTTAAAGATAAACGCTATATAGACGTAAGAGAATTACCTGGTAAACGTTCTGGTGCCTATAATTTTGGCGTATACGACGTTCATCCTTTCATCCTTTTAAATCATAATGATGACTTAAATAGTCTCTTTACACTTACTCATGAATGCGGGCATGGTATGCATACATACTATTCCCACGGTTTCCAGCCGAGAATTTCCGCTCACTATTCCATTTTTGTAGCTGAAGTTGCTTCTACAGTAAATGAAGTACTATTAATTCATCACTTATTAAAAGAAGCAAAAGATACTGATGTACGTAACCATTTAATTAATCACTTTATTGAGAAATTTAAAGGTACCTTCTTTACACAAGTTATGTTTGCTGAATTTGAAAAGATTACGCACGAAATGGCGCAGCAAGGTAAACCATTAAATGCTCAAGCATTTAATGATGTATATGAAAACTTGTTTAGAGAATACAATGGGGATACACTCGTATTCGATGAAGAAGTAAAATATGGCTGGGCTAGAATCCCACATTTCTATCGACCATTTTACGTTTATAAATATGCTACTGGATTTGCTTCTGCAATCCAAATTGCAGATCAGCTTTTAAGCGGTGATCCTATCGCTCAGCAAAATTATATTGAATTCTTAAAAGGCGGTAGTTCAGATTATCCACTTAATCTTTTAAAGAAAACAGGTGTAGATTTAACAACACCAAAACCAATCGAAAGCGCATTAGGTCGTTTTGATAAACTAGTTGAAGAATTTTCGTCACTTTAACAAAAAAACCTCTACATTGTAGAGGTTTTTTTAAGCTGATTTTCCTTCTAATAAATCTTTTGCCATCTTTCGAAATTCCTGATTAAATGCATCAGTCATTCCGTTTTGAACGTTAGAGAAAAGAATAACAAAAATTTGTTTATCCCAATTGAAATTATTAAATGTATTCCAGCCAGCTAATACACCATGATTATGGTAGTAATCTGGATAAATATAAAAACTAAAACCATATTTCCTTGCAGGTGATACAGTGAACATATCAGATAAACTTTGTTTGGAAAGAAGCTTTCCGGTCATAATAGCTTGATCTAACCTCTTCATATCTTCTACAGTTGTATACATTTCACCACAACCGTATAGCCAGCTCATTCTTAACTTAGGAGCAGCGACGAATTCATTATCTTTCTTTATATAACTTTCTGCAAAAAATATGTCCGCAGGGAATCTTGCACCCATACCAGATTCACGCATTCCAACAGGCATAAAAATATGTTCTTTTACATATTCAGATAATGGCTGTTTAGAGATTTTTTCTACAATATACGCAAGTACCATATAATTATAATCTGTATATCTCCAACCTGTTCCTGCAGGGAATTCAAGATTTTGCGAGCCGATCCATGTCACTAATTTTAAGCGTGATGCCGCATCCACCTTCCCTTGTCCCTGCTCCGGTAACCCAGATGTATGCGTCAATAAATGTCTTAAAGTAATATTTTTATCCGCTGGAAATGAAGGAATATATTTATTTACATTATCGTCTATATTCAATTTCCCTTTTTCTTGTAACTGCAATATAGATACCGCTACTACTGTCTTAGTGATAGAACCTACACGATATTTTGTTCTTGGTGTTGTTAAGACTTTATCCTCCATATTTGCATAGCCATATCCTTTTCGCAAAATCACATTATTTTTATCCGTCACAAGTACGGTTCCATTAAACCCTTTTTCTTTTAAATATTGATCTAATTTTTTTGCTGCCGCATCATAACGATTTTGCTGATCTATATCTACTTTTGGCGTATCAGTTTCTAGTTTACTATTAGAATCTGAAAAAGCCTTGAAATTCTGCGTTTTATCTTTATTTGTTTGCATGAACACATATACACTTAAACAAAAAATAGCAATAATAAAGAAAACGATTAAATATTTCTTAAACATACAGGAGCCCTCTTTTTATTCAGTTTATACTTGTTACTATCCTCATTATTTTATTCATTTTATCTCTATTCATTTAAAAGAAGACTTTCATTCTATTGAAGGATTATATTTATATATACATTAATTAAAAAACCGACA
>NZ_JBALQK010000293.1:0-12910 GCF_036965845.1 Bacillus sp. JJ1127
GAAAATGTAAAAAGAAAATATTGCAAAATACATAAAAGAATGTATAATGATAGACAAATAGCGCAAACGTTTTCATTGATTAAAAGATTGTTTGCGCTTCTATTAAACTAGTTAGTGCAAACGTTTTCATTTGTTAAACCAGTACATATATAATTTAGGGAGGTTTTTAGGGTGAAGAAAGCATTATCATTATTAACAATTTCAACTTTGGCAATCGGTATGCTATCGGCATGTGGTCCGAAAGATTCAGGAAAAAAGGAAGCGAGCAAGGAGAAGAAAGATTATGATCTTCTTGTTTGGGAAGATGAGAAAAAGGGTGTTGGATTAGATCCAGCAGTGAAAAGTTTTGAAAAGAAATATAATGTAAAAGTAAAAGTTGAAGAGGTTCAGATGACGAAACAAGTAGAAAAACTTCGTCTCGATGGTCCAGCGGGCACAGGGCCAGATGTTGTAACATTGCCGCATGATCATATTGGTAATGCGGTAACAGAAGGGCTACTTTCAGAGGTGAAAGTGGATGATACGGTGAAAAATAAATTTACAGATTTATCAATCAAGTCACAAACATACGACGGAAAACTATACGGTTTACCAAAAGCAATTGAAACACCAGTCTTTATTTATAATAAAAAATTAATGACAAAAGCACCAGAAACAATGGATGAGCTTTTTAATTTCTCAAAAGACTTTACGAAAAATGGAAAGTACGGATTTTTAGCGTTAGGAGATAACTTCTATTTTGCAAATTCATTTATGGCTGGTATGGGCGGTTATGTATTTGGTGAGAAAGATGGAAAACCGAATCCGGCAGATATTGGATTAGATAATAGTGGTGCGGTACAAGGTGCTGAATATATTCAAAAATGGTATAAAGAAAATTTATTTCCAAAAGGAATTATTGGTGAATCTGGTGGGGCAGCTGCAGATGGATTATTTAATGAAGGAAAAGCGGCATCTATTATGAATGGTCCATGGGCATTCCAAGCGATGGAAAAGGCAGGCATTGATTATGGGGTAGCGCCAATGCCAAAATTACCAAACGGTCAGCCAATGAAAACTTTTGTGGGTGTAAAAGGATGGCATGTAACTAGCTTCTCGAAACAGAAGGATTTAGCAACAAAATTTACTGAGTGGGTAACAAATGAAGAGAACGCGAAAATCCGTTTTGAAAAAACGAAAGAAATTCCTCCTGTTAAATCCGTAATGGAAGATCCAATGATTAAAGACAATGAAGCTGCAAAAGCAGTGGCAACTCAATCAGAGAATGGTATTCCAATGCCGAATATTCCAGAAATGCAAGAAGTTTGGAAACCAGCTGGAGACGCGCTTCAATTAGTTGCAGCAAATAAACAAGAGCCAAAAGCAGCACTTGATGAAGCTGTAAAACAAATTAAAGGAAACATTGAAGCAAATCATAGTAAGAAAAAATAAGATGGGATTCGTATCTCCCGTAAAAGGGAGATACGGATTCTCTTCCTTCCAAAGGGAAGAAAAAGGGGGAAGAAATATGCAAACATCCATTGAACCAGCGCAGGAAGTGAACGGTTCAAAACACCGGAAACGAGCAGCTATGTTGTCAATTATTCCAGGTATTGGTCAAATATATAATAAACAATATATAAAAGGTCTTATCTTTCTTGTATTAACAGGTTCATTTGTTGTAGCATTCGCTGATTTATTAAATATCGGATTGTGGGGAATTGTTACGCTCGGTACAGAAGTTCCTCGGGACCATTCTATTTTTCTATTAGTAAAAGGGATTTTAGCACTAATCGTTATTGTGTTTGGATTAGGTATATATGCTTTTAATTTATATGATGCCTATCAAAACGGAAAAAGGCGTGATGTAGGAATACCGTTAAATTCTGTGAAAGAACAATACCGTAATTTATTAGATCAAGGTTTTCCATATTTAATGGTGTCACCAGGATTTTTGTTACTCATTTTTGTTGTTGTATTTCCAATCATTTTTGTTATTTTAATTGGATTTACAAATTATGATTTATATCATTCTCCTCCAGCAAAACTAGTAGACTGGGTTGGGTTTAAAAACTTTATTGATATTTTTACATTACCAATGTGGAGAGATACGTTTTTAAGTGTATTCTCTTGGACTGTGATTTGGACATTTGTTGCAACGACATTACAAGTGGCGCTTGGTATTTTCTTAGCAATATTAGTGAATCAGCCTGGTATTAAAGGGAAAGCAGTGATTCGTACCATCTTTATTTTACCGTGGGCTGTACCAGCATTCGTATCCATTCTTGTCTTTGCTGGTATGTTTAATGAGACATTTGGAGCAATTAACAATCAAGTGTTAGCTTTATTTGGAATCGAAAAGATTGCTTGGATGACAGATCCATTTTGGGCGAAAACCGCTTTAATATTCATTCAAACATGGCTTGGTTTCCCATTTATTTTTGCAATGACAACAGGGATATTGCAATCGATTCCAGGGGAATTGTATGAAGCGGCTACAGTAGATGGAGCAACGGCATGGCAACAATTCCGAAAAATTACATTGCCGCTTGTTCTATATGCAACAGCTCCAATCTTAATTACACAATATACGTTTAACTTTAATAATTTTAGTATTATTTATCTATTTAATAGCGGGGGACCTGCTGTGTCTGGGCAAAATGCAGGGGGAACAGATATTTTAATTTCATGGATTTATAAATTAACGATGACATCAGCACAATATGGAAAAGCAGCGGCACTTACGATGATTTTATCGTTAATCGTTATTTCAGTTGCATTATGGCAATTTAAGAGAACAAAATCATTCCAAGAAGAGGATATGATGTAAATGAATATAAAACGACAAAAGATGTTACGTCTCTCATTAAGTTATTTCGTAATTTTCATAATGTGTGTCATTATTTTTTATCCATTATTATGGATTGTTGGTTCATCGTTTAATCCAGGAGATAGTTTATCAGGGTCAAGTATTATTCCGAAAAACGCAACGCTAGATCACTACCGAAAGTTATTAGATCTTTCGCAAAGCAATTATTTACTTTGGTATAAAAATACACTCAAAGTAAGTGTTTTAACGATGATTTTCTCTGTACTATCTATTAGTTTTACAGCTTATGCATTTTCAAGATATCGTTTTGTTGGAAGAAAGAATGGTTTGTTAACATTTTTAATCTTGCAAATGATTCCAAACTTTGCAGCTTTGATTGCACTTTATGTCTTAGCACAATTAACTGGATTAATTGATACACATCTTGCGTTGATTTTAATTTATGTTGGCGGAGCAATTCCGATGAATACGTGGCTTATGAAAGGGTATTTTGATACGATTCCAAAAGAATTAGATGAGTCGGCTCGTATGGACGGAGCAGGGCACTTCCGTATTTTTTGGCAAATTATTATGCCGCTCGCAAAACCGATTGTGGCAGTTGTAGCTTTATTTACGTTTATCGGTCCGTTTACAGATTTCATTTTAGCGAGCATCATTTTACGCACACCAGAGAATTATACGTTAGCGGTTGGGTTATATGAAATGGTAGCGAAAAAATTTGGTAATGAATTTACAACATTTGCAGCTGGATCTGTATTAATTGCAATACCGATTTCTATTTTGTTCTTATCCCTGCAAAAATATTTTATTTCTGGTTTAACAGCCGGAGGTACGAAAGGATGAGAATGGGACAATATGTCCCATTCCTCTTTTTTTAGGGGCATGATATAGAATTCATATGACATCTTATGAGAAAAGATGTGAAAAAAATAGTATATTATAGTATAGGAAAATAAGTCTGTATCCCTTACAATACATGAAGAGGGAGAATATTGGTTTACATTAATATAATTTTTGAGGGATGAAATAAAGTAATGGAGGCTTTCGCTTTCTCCTACTACCTGAGAAACTACGGGATAAAAATACATATGAATAAAGAATGAGAAGAGAGGAGGGAGATTTTATGACAGTTACAATTAAAGATGTGGCGAAAAAGGCAAATGTTGCACCTTCTACTGTGTCTCGTGTAATTGCTGATAATCCAAGTATAAGTGAAAAAACAAAGCGCCGTGTTCGTAAAGTAATGAGCGAACTGGGATATCATCCAAATTTAAATGCGAGAAGTCTTGCGAATCAAACGACAAAAACAATCGGTCTTGTGATGCCAAGCTCTGCGAATAGAGCATTCCAAAATCCATTTTTCCCAGAAGTAATTCGAGGGATTAGTTCATTTGCTCATGTTGAAGGGTATGCACTCTATATGTCAACTGGTGAAACAGAAGAAGAGATTTTTAATGGTGTCGTGAAAATGGTACAAGGGCGTCAAATTGGAGGGATTATTCTTCTATATTCACGTGAAAATGACCGCATTATTCAATATTTAAATGAGCAAAATTTCCCGTTTGTGTTAATTGGAAAACCATATGAGAGAAAAGATGAAATTACATATGTAGATAATGATAACTATACAGCTGCAAGAGAAGTAGCAGAATACTTCATTTCATTAGGTCATAAACAAATTGCGTTTATTGGTGGTGGCTCTGATTTACTTGTGACAAAAGACCGTTTAGCTGGAATGAGCGATGCTTTAAAATTAGCGGACATTGTGTTACCAGATGAATATATTTTGCACTTTGATTTTTCAAGAGAAAGTGGTCAGCAAGCTGTAGAAGAGTTAATGGGACTTGAAAAGCCGCCAACGGCCATTATGACTACAGACGATCTTATAGGTCTTGGGGTACTAAGTGCACTTGCGAAAAAAGGGATTATCGTACCAAAAGATGTTTCGCTTGTGAGCTTCAATAATGCATTATTGTCTGAAATTGCGAGCCCGCCGCTTACAACGGTCGATGTGAATATCTATCAATTAGGGTATGAAGCTGCAAAAGCATTAGTAGACAAGGTGGAGCATTCTGAATCCATTTCGAAATGCATTATTATTCCGCATAAATTACTGAAGCGTCAAACTTGTGATCGTTATGCAAAAAGCTAAGAGTATTATCTCTTAGCTTTTTGTTTTAAAAATTTTTCTAAACGATCGCAGCCTTCTTTTAACGTTTCCATACTATAAGCATATGAAAGACGGATATATCCTTCACCATATTCTGAAAATGCTGTTCCAGGGACAACTGCGAGTCCAGCTTCTTTGACAAGCTCAATAGCAAAGTCAAATGATGAAGATGTCATATTGCCGATGTATGGGAAGAAATAAAAGGCACCAGTCGGTTTCTCAACAGTTAGGCCCATTTGAATAAGTCTGTTGTATACATAATCGCGGCGCTTCTTATATTGATGACGCATCATTTTTGGTGCATCTTTAGCAGCTGTTAATGCTTCAATTGCAGCATACTGTGCGATTGAAGTTGCACAGGTGACATTATATTGATGAACTTTCAAAATATGCCCTGCCAAATAGCTTGGAGCGAATAAAAGTCCAATGCGCCAGCCTGTCATAGAATGCGATTTGGATAATCCGTTAATAACAATTGTTTTATCACGCATTTCTGGAAAATGAGCAATGGACATGTGACTTTCTTCATATACAAGCTCACTATAAATTTCATCAGAAAGAACGAAAATATTTTTATCTTTTAAAACAGATACAATATTTGTTAGTTCTTCTTTTGACAGTGTAACACCGGTCGGATTAGAAGGATAAGGTAAAACGATACATCTTGTTCGATCGGTAATTGCATTTTGAATCGCTTCCGCTGTTAAGCGAAATCCAGTTTCACGAACATCTACAAAAATAGGTGTTGCGCCGCAAAGTCTAATAATAGGCTCGTAGCCTGGATAAATAGGGGCTGGTAAAATAACCTCTGTTCCAGGTTCTAAAATGGTACGAAATGTAACATCAATTGCCTCACTAGCGCCGATAGTAACGATGGTTTCGTTTTCAGGTGCATAGTGTAAATCGTAATTTTCTTTTAGAAAATGGCAAGCTGCCTTGCGTAATTCTAATAGACCAGCGTTATGTGTATAACTTGTATAGTTTTCTGTAATCGCGCGTTTAGCAGCTTCTTTTACTAAAGAAGGAGTTGGAAAATCAGGTTGTCCAATTGTTAAAGAGATGATATTGTCATAGTTTTGAATCATATTAGAGAATTGACGGATACCAGAAATTTGAATATCCTTCACTCTAGGATTAATGAATTGTTCCATTTTCTCTCCCTTTCTTCCGTTTGAAAATTAATTTCATTTTACCATAGTTTTAATCATTTCGCTTTTCAGTGCATAAAAAAAGCCGCTTAAAGCGACTTTTTTAATAACCATATTCCCAATCTATTTCATCTTCATTCCAAAGTACTGAAGAGACTTTACCAAGGTGCATAACAGATTCATTCATAGCACATGTGCAATTCTCTTCACCAGCTTTGTCTTGTAATTCTTCGTATACTGATTTATCAACATTTTCGAGAACAATCAAATTCTCCTCTTTTAAAACAAGTGTAGTTCCTGCCATATTTATCTTCCTCCTACTAAAATAATGGTCACTTATTTGTAAACATAGATAGTATGGATTATATGCCTTATGTTGTTATAGTTGTCCGTTTATTGGACTATTTTTTGTTTTATTTTTTAATCCGTATTCATTGTATACTGCATCATGGTAATTTGGTACAGGGTTTACAATCATTTCGGAAAGTTGTAACATTTCTTAACGACTCTTCACAAATGATTTACAAATATGTTAAGAAAAGTCTAAATTTTAAAACAAACGATCCTATAAAATGATATAATCAAATCAAAATGCATGTAGGGGATGAAAGGGTATGGAACTAATCCGTGACTTAATGATCCAAGTTGCAATCATTATTTTGCCACTGTTTTTATACGAAGCGATTCGTCTCAATCGCTATCAAGATATGCTTCCAAAGCCCAATCGCTACTTTATTATGTTTTTATCCAGTATTACGCTTGTCCTTTCTATGACGTACCCGATTTGTTTTAAAGAAGGTTGCGATTACAACTTTCATGCAATCCCAATTATGAGTGGTTTCTTGTATGGAGGAATTGTAGGGATTATTCCAGCTTTTATTTTTATCGTATACGAATGGTTTTTAAATGATTTAAATTGGTTTCGTATATTAGAAGTTGTGTTCCTTATCATTATTCCATTATTGTTATCAAAAAAGTGGTCTGTTTTTCCAAGGAATAAGAAACTTATTTTATCTTTCATCATCTCATCTTTATATGCGCTTATCTGCCTAGTACTTGGAATGTTCGATGTGTTATTAGGAATTGGATTTACACCGCCTATGTCACATTTATATGGTGGATATATATGCGCCTCGTTTGTTATGGTTATGACAATGGTATTTCAAGTGTATTTAACGGAATATTTAAACGAAAACGCATTGTTACGTACAGAGATGCAAAAGTCGGAAAAATTGAACATTGTAAGTGAATTAGCAGCAAGTGTTGCGCATGAAGTTCGAAATCCACTTACAGTTGTTCGGGGGTTTATCCAATTATTGGATAGTACAGAAGATATGAAGAACAAGGATTATATGCGCCTTGTATTGGCGGAACTAGATCGTGCTGAACAAATTATCTCGGATTACTTAAATTTAGCAAGGCCACAAATTGAGAAAAAAGAACATATTTGTTTATCGGCGCAGTTGATTGAAATGACTACGTTAATGTCTTCATTTGCAGCGATGCAAGGTGTGTATTTACAAGTTGAAATTTCTGAGAATCTATATACGATAGGTGATAAGACGAAATTAAAACAGGCTATTATGAATGTTGTAAAGAATGGAATTGAAGCGATTCAGGAAAACAAAGGATATTTAAAAGTGACTGCTAATCAAAAAGGTGAAATCATTATAGTACGAGTAAAAGATAGCGGTATTGGAATGACGAAAGAACAGTTAGCAAGACTTGGACAACCGTATTATTCATTGAAAGAAAAAGGAACGGGTCTAGGGCTTATGGTGACTTTTAGTATTTTACAAGCACATAATGGTACGCTGGAGTATAACAGTGAGAGTGGGAAAGGTACAGAAGCAATTATTACATTACCAGCAGTTAGAAATTAAGAATAAAAGTTACCGATAGAAGGTAACTTTTTATTATTTTGTATGAATGGATTGTAGAATCTTAATTTCTAGGTAGTGAAAAATACATTATGGTTAAGGGTCTATTCATTTGTTTTTTCCTGTTTAACGCGAACGAATAAATTTTTAAGTGATTGAAATAGACTTTGTTCTTTTGATGCGGCAATTAATCGCTTTGTTTCTTGAATTTCACGAATGACTTGCATAAGCTGTGTATCTCGCTTGTTGTCTTTGTTATAAACATGATTGACAAGTTTATTCATTTTTTCTTCTTGTTTTGATTCACGCTTATACATATGATTCATTAATAAGTCCATCTTCTCTTTTTGCAAGGCATCTGTTTGAGCTGCATGATCGATGAGATCTTGGAGCATTTCTTCTTGTTTTTCTTCTTTTACATAGACCTGTTGCATTAATACATCTAGTTTTTCATCTTTTAATCGATTTTGTGTGATTAAGGTAGAGTTTTGATGAATAATGGCTTCGTTTAATTGAGCTAACATTTCAAGTTTTAGCATGAATTCTTCAAAATTTCGGCCTTCATCTTTGGTTTGGACCTCTTGATTTTTCTTTATCGCTGGTACAGGTGGATTGTCTTTTTCTTTTAAAATAATAGGAATTGTTTCTGTAATATCTTCTTGTAATTTGGCTGCTCGTTCATGGATTGATTTCAATAGTTTTAGATCATCCATTTTATATATACGAGCATCAGCGGTTTTTGTAATTGTATAACCGTGTTGTTCTAAAAGTTGACTATATTTTCGAACTATATGTTTCGGGATTCCTGTTTTATTCGTGACATCCTTCGTTTTATAGATTGCCTCCATGACATTTCCTCCCCAAAAAGTATCGTATATACCAATTCCATCTTTTACTTTGACTTCCTTTGAAAAAGAATGTCGTAAACCTAGAAGTTTTCTACATGATTAGTGAAAACCTGAGGAAAAATGAACATTTTTGGCATAAAGAAGAGGAAGAACTAAAATAATGTCTGAAAACATATATAAAAGAAGTTTGCTATAATAACCTAGGAAAGGCAAGAGGATTAAAAAGTGGAGGCACATACATGAAGCAGTTAAAAGGTATTATTATTTCGATTATTGCTATTCTTTCTATTTTTGTCGTTGTCTATGAAGCACTTATACCTGCAGAACCAAAGAGTCAGAAAGAAGTTACATATGATCAAGTTCTAGAATTCCCAAAAGAACGTTATCCAGAAACGGGAAAGCACATTGCAGATGCGATAAAAGAAGGCCACTCGAAAATTTGTACGATTGATCGAAATGGCACGGGAGATAGAAGGAAGTTGTCTTTAGCACCGTATCCAGTAAAAAAAGGATATGATCGTGATGAATGGCCGATGGCAATGTGTAAAGAAGGTGGAAAAGGTGCGCATATTGAATATATTAGCCCTGCTGATAATAGAGGTGCAGGTTCATGGGTGGGAAATAAGCTAGATAAGTATCCAGATGGGACACGTGTAAAATTTGTGGTGAAATAGTAGAAGGGGATGGTGTTTGTGGAGTTAACAATTTCCTATTCACAATTAATCGTGATGAATTATGGTGGAGAACAACCTTATGTAGACTGGGGTAATGAAGATTTTGAGAGGGGATATGCCAAAGCAGAAGGTGTAATTATCTTTGAAGCAATTTCCGATTATACGTGTGAAATCAAAGCATCTGTTGGAAAGCATAATGAGAAAGAGGGAGTCGTGAGAACGATATCCGTTCCTTTTACGGTAGAAAACGATGGGGTTTTTGTAAGGAGTATTCTTTCTGATACATTGCATATTGCAATTCCAAAAGGTAACTATATGTTGGTGTTACAAGCAATGCCACTTGAGGAGCCAACGGATGATGAACTGTACAAGGTACAATATGAACTGTTTTTTGAAAATCAAGAGTGAAAAAGCCACGTTATCGTGGCTTTTCTGTTGAATTTCGTTACAATGAAGGATACCTTATTTTCTCATTATGCATTTGTTTTTAGAAGGGAACGGGCCTCTTTAGCAGCTTGAACCATATGCTCTAAAGCTGGGATAACTTCTTCTGTTCTTCTTGTTTTTAAACCACAGTCTGGATTAATCCAGAAGTATTTTGAATCACACACTTTTAAGGACTGCTCTACAATTGTGTATATTTCATCTTTGCTTGGGATACGAGGACTATGAATGTCATAGACTCCTAGACCAATTCCTTTTTCATAAGTTGTATGTTCCAATGTATGAATAAATTCACCATGACTTCTAGATGTTTCAATAGAGATAACATCTGCATCTAATGCACGAATTGCATCTACAATATCTTCAAAGTTACTGTAGCACATATGTGTATGAATTTGTGTTTCATTCGCTACAGAAGATGTTGCTAAAAGGAATGATTGAACTGCCCAAGTAACATATGCATCCCAATCTTTTTCTTTTAATGGCATTCCTTCACGAAGTGCTGGTTCATCGACTTGGATTACTCTAATCCCAGAGGATTCAAGTAATTCAATTTCATGACGAAGTGCTAATGCAATTTGATAAGAAACTTCTTTTCTTGAAATATCATTTCGAACGAATGACCAATTCAAAATTGTTACCGGTCCTGTTAACATACCTTTTACAACTTTATCCGTAAGACTTTGAGCATATACAGTTTCTTTAATGGTCATCCCATTCATAAAGGCAACATCCCCATAAATTACAGGTGGCTTTACACAGCGGGAACCGTATGATTGTACCCAACCATTTTTAGTGAAAGAGAACCCAGCGAGTCTTTCACCAAAATATTCCACCATATCAGTTCTTTCAAATTCACCATGTACAAGTACATCAAGACCAATATCTTCTTGATAGCGAATCCATTTCTCAGTTTCTTTTTCGATAAATTTTTCATATTGTTCGTTTGTAATATCGCCGCTACGCCATTGTTTACGTGTTTGACGAACTTCAACAGTTTGCGGGAAACTACCAATTGTTGTTGTCGGAAGTAGTGGTAATCGTAGTGCTTCTTGTTGCAATTCATAGCGTTGTTCAAATGGAAGAGGACGAGAGAAATCTTCTTCTTTAAGATTGGCTCTTGCTGTTTGTACATCTTCACGATTACGTGCAGCTGAAGATCGAATTGTTTCATGAGCGCTACGGTAAGTAGCTAATTCCGTACTAACACTTTCTGTACCTTCAGAAAGCGCATGTTTAATAAGTGTAAGTTCTTCTAATTTTTGATTTGCAAATGCAAGGGCGTCAAATAGTTCAGTTGATAAGTGTGTTTCTTCTGTCTTATCAATTGGAGTATGCAGTAAGCTACATGAAGGTTGAACGATCAACTCTTTTGGTGTAACGCGACCTTGTAATGTTTTCAATAAAGAAAGGACTTCATCAAGATCAGCTCTCCAAATGTTACGGCCATCTACACAACCAACAGCTAAAATTTTATCGGATGGGAATCCGTGCTCTAAAAGTGCTTGTATATTGCCCTTTTTACCGTGAACAAAGTCCAATCCAATGCCGGATACAGGGAATGTAATAATCTCTTGATAGTTCTCTTCTACACTATCAAAATAAGTTTGTAAGATAAGAGATACATTTGGAACTTCCTTACGAAATGTTTTGTAAAGTTCTTTTGCTTCTGCAATTTCTTCTTTTGTTAAAGATACAAAAATTGGTTCATCAATTTGGATGATTTTTGCACCAGCTTCGTGTAATTCAGTTAATAGCTGTACATAAGGAGCAACGAGTTGATTTAAAATAGTAGCAAATTGCTCTTGTTTATATCCTTTTGCTAATTTTAAGAATGTATACGGTCCTAATATAACTGGTTTACCATCAACACCTAATTCTTGTTTTGCTTCTTCATATAAGCGAAGTGGTCGATTGTCTTTTAAAGAAATCTCTAATCCTTCTTCATACTCAGGAACAATATAATGATAATTTGTGTTAAACCATTTCGTCATTTCAGAAGCAACGTGATCTTTGGAGCCGCGTGCCATTGCAAAATATACATCAAGATAAGACGTGAACTCTGAAAAACGTGATGGAATAAAGCCAAGCATGTAGGCTGTATCCAGCACATGATCATAATATGTAAAGTCACCAATTGGAATTACATCAATCCCTTTTTCTTGCTGAACTTTCACATGTTGAAGACGAATCTCTTTCATTGTTGTTGAAAATTGCTGCTCATCAATCTTATTTGACCAAAAAGCTTCCAACGTTTTTTTCCATTCTCGGTGTAATCCAATTCGTGGATACCCTAAATTACTTGTTTGAATTGCCATTTTAAATTCCTCCCTAATTGAAAGTAAGCATTTCCGTTTACTTGGAAATGCATGTAACGAAAAGCATAAAGGTACAGAAAATAGTCCTCTCTTCTCGTTCATAACACCTAATCATCATCCGTGAGTCTATCAGTGTTGTTAAAATAGGCAGGTCTCCTGGCTCATACGTCATATGATTTCTTTTACCTTCCCGTTTTCACAGTGGTATAGAAAAGAAGTCTCTGCATTTACAGTGGCGGGACCGCGTTGGAATTTCACCAAACTTCCCTTTTCAACACGAAATAAGAAATCTCGTGTACCTATTTTCCTTTTGAAAGGAATTTAACAAGCAAATATGATATTGAGAAAGATTCTAACATAATTTTTAGAATTTTGTCTACTGTTTTAAAATAAGAATATTTATATTTTTTGTTTTTTGTTACACATAAAAATTTTGGTTGTGAAAAAGGCTATGATGACCGCTTCTATACATGGCCAGATGCTCTCTCCCACCTAAAAACATCCATGATTTTGTACTCACATCCCTTGCATGAAAATGGGTTTAATACATCCAAGTCCTTTCTATATTGAATAATGATGATGGATAGCTAAGTACGTAACTCTTTATGGTGGGTAAAAC
>NZ_JBALQK010000293.1:12937-13721 GCF_036965845.1 Bacillus sp. JJ1127
AAAAATGTTGATTTTCCGTTTCTCTCTACTATCCATCTCATTTCAGTTTAGGGAGGATATATTATGGACACATTACACACACATTGCGCAGGTCTAGATGTACATCAAAAAGAGATAGTTGCTTGTATTTTAATTGGTTCATCGGACGAAACCCTTATAAAGGAAGTCCGTACATTTCCTACAATGACAAAGAATCTTTTTGAAATACTTCGATGGTTAGAATCCCTTGGTATTACTCATATTGCGATGGAGAGTACGGGTGTATATTGGAAACCGGTCTACAATATTATAGAAGACTTCTTTGATATTACACTTGCCAATGCACAACGAATTAAGAATGTTCCCGGACGAAAAACAGATGTAGCTGATGCTGAATGGATTGCCAAACTTCTTCGATATGGATTGATTGAAAAAAGCTTCGTTCCCCCAGCAGATATTCGAGAACTTCGTGATTTAACTCGTCGTCGCAAAAAAGTGATTGGTGATATGACAGCAGAAAAAAACAGAATCCAAAAAACGTTAGAGTGTTCTAATATTAAGTTAGGATCTGTTATTTCTGATGTATTTGGTGTATCCGGACGAAAATTATTAACTCGTCTTGTAGAACAAGGATACGTAAGTTACAAGATGTCGAAGAGACAATTCACACAAAAATGATGCCAAAAGCCCAAGATATTTCAGATTCATTATTCGGTACATTAAACGAACATCAAATTTTCTTAATTCGGCATTCGTGGAATCACATCTTATTTCTCGAACAAGCCATGCCTTGCGATTCCTGCAA
>NZ_JBALQK010000293.1:13893-16488 GCF_036965845.1 Bacillus sp. JJ1127
CTGAGGCTAGACAACCAGGACTTTTTATAAGCCCTCACTTCAAAACGTGTTAGCGTTTAAGTGGTGGGTAGTTGACATGAAAGAGAAGCGATAATAGAGAGTATAAAGAGGCGGATGGTAAGGCTAATTATCAGTGAGGAAAAGCCTCACTGATAGAAGTCTCACTTTGCATCCATTCCTATTTCAAAAAGGCGACCAGCACTTGCATCTTTATGGAGTTCATTTAACCAATGCAATTCAACTGTAATATGTTCAATAACACTTTTTAAAATATAAAGTTGTGCACGTGTAACGTGTGTCTTGCTATGTTCGTATATTGATTGCATCGTATGTAAATGTTGAATCGTGTCCTCTCTCTTTTTTTCTAAAATAGGAACGATTGTTTTTTCATCACCAAAATGAGCGAAAGATAGTGCTGAATAGATTGGTTTATATATTTGATTTTTTGCCTCGAATTGTTTTAAAAGCAGTGTATAGAAAAGTTCTCTTCCAGTTTCGGTTATATGAAAAATCGTCTTATCTGGTCGATTTGTATCTCGTACAACATCTGTAACCGCAATTGCCTCTTGTTTTTCTAATTGTTCAAAGGCGTAATAGAGGGATCCTTTTGCATATTTAATATAACAATCCATTTGGCGTTCTTTCATTATATGTTGCACTTCATAGGGGTGTTTATCTCCTTCGAGTAGTAAGCCGAGAATGACTAATTTCATGCTCACGCTGTCTCAACTCCTGTATTATAAACTTTATACATATTATAAACGGTATATCTCTTTCGATAAAGAGATATACCGCTGCATGTTTTACTATACTAACTTACTTGCTTTTGTTTTTTTTTTTGTTCCAGTGAAAAGACGATCTTTTCCCATTAGTGTAATACAGATAATACTTAGGATAGCTGGAATAAGCGCCCATAAAAATGTATTAGCAATAGATGTCGCAAGCGCTTGTTTAATTCCACTAAGTATTTCCGGTGGAATTTTTTCAGTAGCATGTGGTGATAATAAAAAGCTTGTGTCTCCACTTTTTGGTGCCAGTTTTGCTAATTCTGGAGGGAAAACCGCTTTTAATTTATCGGTGAAAATATGGTTTTGAATGGTACCAAAGATTGTTACACCGAGAGTCATTCCGAGAGAACGGAAGAATGAGTTTGTTGATGTGGCAGAGCCTCGATCTCTCATTTCTAAATTGTGAATAGAAGACATACTTAAAACTGAGAAAGAGAAGCCAACCCCAAGCCCAGCAAGAATCATAAAGACTGTTACGAGTGTGCGTGATGTCTCCATTGTTAAAGTGCTGAGTAAATAGATACCAACTACAAAAAATGTACCAGAGATCAGCATAATGTTACGATAACTTGTTCGTGAAGCCAATTGTCCACCTGCTTGGCTTCCAATTACAGAACCTACCATCATCGGTGTTAAAATTAATCCAGCATTGGATGCAGAACCTCCCAGAACACCTTGAATGAAGATTGGAATATACACTGTACAAATAATAAAAGCTGCTCCGTAGAAAAAGGCTACACCTTGGCTTGCTGCAAATAAACGTTTTTTAAATAAATGGAAAGAAATAATTGGTTCTGTTGCTTTTCTTTCCACGAAGAAGAAAATGATAAGCATAATAGCAAATGTTGTAAATAAACCAATAATTATATTGGAATCCCATGCATATTCCTTACCGCCAAGTTCTAATGCAAACATTAAGCAAACAATGCTTATTACAAGTGTAATAGCACCAGCCCAATCAATTTTTTGTTTTCTATACTGTAATGACTCTTTGTAGTACTTAGAAATGAAGAAGAAAGAGATAAGTCCTAATGGAATATTAATATAGAAAACCCAGTGCCAGCTTATATAATCAGTAATATAAGCACCTAATAAAGGACCGAAAACACTCGATGTTCCGAAAACAGCTCCAAATAGCCCTGTCATTTTTCCTCGTTTTTCAGGTGGGAATATATCGTACATAATTGTAAATGCGATTGGCATAAGAGCACCGCCGCCAATACCTTGGATTGCTCTGTAAATACTTAGCTGTTCAATGCTTGTTGCTGTACCACAAAGAATAGAACCAAATAAGAAGAGGAGTAATCCACCAATATAAAAACGTTTCCGCCCATACATATCAGAAAGCTTCCCGAAAATAGGCATTCCAGCCATTGTTGCTACCATATAAGCTGATGTGACCCAAACAAATTTATCAAATCCTCCTAGGTCTCCAACAATTGTTGCCATCGCAGTTGCAACGATCGTATTATCCATTGCTGCCATCAGAATACCAAGTAATAATCCTGCAACAACAAACTTTGTTTTACTTATTTTGTTTTGAGATATTTGTGTCTCCAAACATAATCCTCCTTTAGTATAAAAATGAACTGATTTAATCTTTCAAAGGATGTATTTTCCAAAAGATGAAGTACATAATGAAGAATACCTTTATGTACAGTCTTTCTCTCCCTGCGCTTATTTATAAAGAAAGAATAGAAATCATAACTCATATTATAGTCAAATTTGACTAAAAGGTAAACTTTTTTTACCCGTCAAAAGTTTCTTTTCTTCAAGGTAGTTAAAAAGGAGATATGTATTGAATTTT
>NZ_JBALQK010000294.1:0-2992 GCF_036965845.1 Bacillus sp. JJ1127
TGTATTCTCTTATCCATTATAGGAGTTATCTCTTTAAAGAAAACGGGCGAAGCTTCTGCAACTATGTATGACGAAAGGTTACTTCCAATTTTTTGGATAGAATCTTTAGAATCTAATTTCTACGACCGCAATTGTAATTTCATGGAACTTATGATTACAACGGATGAAAAAAGAACTAAAGAATTAACAAATAATATAGCTCAAATGCAAAAAGAAAACGATGAGTTATTAAAAAAATTCGAGTCTAAAATCCACTCACAAGAAGAAAGAGAATTATATGAGAATTTCCACAAAAACTTTCAAGAATACAGAACTCAACAGCAAGAAGCACAAAATTTAGCAGTAGACAATAAAAATGAAGAAGCTTATGCTTATTATTTAAAAAACACTGAGCCCGCTATGCAAAATGCAATTAATTCTATTCACGAACTTGTGAAATATAATAGTGATCACGCAGAACAATTACAAAAAAACAATACGAGCACTGCACATACTACAATACTGATGTTTATTATTATTTCCGTTATTGCGGCTGTAATTATTACATGTATTGGATATATCACTAAAATAGCGATTAAGCGTCCGATTGATTTATTAGAGCATGATATAAAACAAGTAGCAGATGGAAATTTAGTAATACGCACTTCCTATCGAGCAAATGACGAATTAGGAGCTATTGTTACCTCTTTTAATAACATGTTAGATAATTTACAACAATTAATTGAAAAAATCCAAGTAACGACAGAAGAAGTTACTTCCTCTACCGACAATATGTTGCAGAATACAAAACATGCATCTAAAATATCTCAAGAAGCCGTTCTAACCATTAATGAAGTAAACAAACAAATAGAAGGACAAGTTACTAATATTCAGGAAAGCTCAACAGCAATGAGTGACCTAACAAATGGTGTTCAAACGGTAGCCGAATCAGCATCAACTGTTGCTGAAGTATCTGTTGCTACAACAGATCGTGTAAATAACGGAAGTAAAGTAATCAAACAATCTATTACGCAAATGAATAATGTGCATACAGTTGTCGAAGAAACTTCTACAGTGATAGAACGTCTTATTACGCGTACACAACATATCGATAAAGCTTTAGACGCGATTACGAATATTGCGGAACAAACAAACTTGCTTGCTTTAAATGCTGCAATCGAAGCTGCACGTGCAGGAGAAAATGGAAAAGGATTTGCAGTTGTTGCGGCTGAAGTGAGAGATTTAGCTGAACAATCCAAGCAATCCGCAAATGAAATTAATAATTTAATTAAAGCAATCCAACAAGATACAAAAGATACGGTTCAAATCATGAGAAAAGGACACGAAGAAGCTACACAAGGAAGAGATGCTGCTAATGAAGCAGACGAAGCCTTTTCAACAATCATGAAAGACATTCATAAAATAACACGCCAAATCCAAGAAGTATCAGCTACAACAGAAGAAATGTCTGCTGGAACTGAAGAAATTAACGCTTCCCTATCAGCAGTATCAGAAACTTCTACAAAAGTAGCGAAAGATACAAATCAAACCGTACAAGCCATTCAAACACAAGCGTCATCCATTACAGAAATAACAAATCAATCCATGCAAATAAGGAAGAAAATCGAAGAATTAGAAGGATTAATTTCGCAATTTAAAATTAAAGAATAAAAATTATTTATGAATATACTAAAAAGTAAAAGACAATTCATTCACGATTGTCTTTTACTTTTTATCATTTTGGGTTGATGGAATTACATCTTTTGACTTAATTTGAGATTTATATCTGAACCGTCTAAACTATTACTGGACTATATGAAATAAATATCACACGTAATACATATATAGGAGTGAAAAAAGTGTTCCAGTTAAACAAAGGAGATAAAATAGGAGTTTTTTCACCATCATTGCCTGGTACATATACATCACCTACTAGATTCGAACGTTCCAAACAGTTTATGGAAAGTAAAGGGTTTATTATAGTTGATGGAAGTCTTACTGGAAAGTATGATGGTTATCGATCTGGGAGTATAAAAAATCGTGTTCAAGAGTTGAACCAATTCATTCGGAATCCAGAAATTAAGTGTATTATGTCGTCTGTTGGAGGAAGCAATTCGAATTCTTTACTTCCTTATTTAGATTACGAAGAAATAAAAAAACATCCAAAAATTTTTGTTGGATATTCTGATGTTACCGCAATCTTATTAGGCATTTATGCTAAAACGGGTATGACAACATTTTATGGCCCGTCCTTAATTTCATCATTAGGAGAATTTCCTCCATATGTAAATGATACATTTTCATCATTTGAAGATATGCTCATAAAAAATGAAGCACTTCCGTATGAATATCCTATATATCCTTTTTGGACAGATGAACAATTAAATTGGCAGACACAAAATCGTCCCAAAGCAAGTTATCCGAATGAATGGGTTTGTGTAAAGGAAGGCGTAGCAACAGGGCGACTAATAGCTGGAAATTTGATGACAATGTTAAGTATATGGGGAAGTCCTTATATGCCTGTTATTCATAAGGGAGATATTTTAATGATTGAAGACTGTAAAAAAACAGCAGCGATCGTTGAAAAGCATTTTAGTTTCTTAAAAATAAACGGTATATTCGAAAAAGTTGGCGGTGTAATTCTAGGAAAGCATGAACAATTTGACGATCAAGGAACAGGCTTAACGCCATATGATATTTTGCTTGAAGTAATCGGAGACACGAATATCCCAATCTTAGCGGATTTTGATTGCTGTCATACACATCCTATTGTCACAATGCCAATTGGAGCAACTATTGAATTAAATGCAACGCAGAAGACGGTTCGGATTTTGGAGTTTTATTGAACTGCCCCACCTTCACTTCGTTTAGAAGAAGGGGTCTTCTCGGTTAAAATGATAAATTAACATTATTTCACTTATTTGAAGTTTAAAAAGCTAGCAACCTGCTAGCTTTTTAAGTATTTTCGCTATAAAAAATCCACATAATTTTTAGCTTCTATATAAATCCATTT
>NZ_JBALQK010000294.1:3137-6286 GCF_036965845.1 Bacillus sp. JJ1127
TCTCTCCCACCTAAAAAGGGGGTTATGTCGTTTTTTTATTGATGTATATATAGAGCTGATATACTAGTCCTTTTATTATGTATAAATAGTAATAAAATAATATTCTCTTAATCTATCACTGGGATAGTACCACAGCCAGAACATACTATAATTCTTCTCGATTAACAGCTTTACTCATTTTAGTTCTTTAAAAAACAACAAAAAGCGACAAAAAAAAACGAAATTTCTAAAAAATATGTCGTTTTTTGGCATTTTTTATTGTAATATATATAACGTAATATAAAGATTTAATAAGGATGTGGTTGAATGTCAATTCTAAAAAACACTAAAATTGGTACGAAGTTGAATACATTAATGATTATAGCTAGTATTGCATGTATTCTCTTATCTATTATAGGAGTTATCTCTTTAAAGAAAACGAGCGAAGCTTCTGCAAATATGTATGACGAAAGGTTACTTCCGATTTTTTGGATAGAATCTTTAGAATCTAATTTCTACGACCGCAATTGTAATTTCATGGAACTTATGATTACAACTGATGAAAAAAGAACCAAAGAATTAACAAATAATATAGCTCGAATGCAAAAAGAAAATGATGAGTTATTAAAAAAATTCGAGTCTAAAATCCACTCACAAGAAGAAAGGGAATTATATGAGAATTTCCACAAAAACTTTCAAGAATACAGAACTCAACAGCAAGAAGCACAAAATTTAGCAGTAAACAATACAAATGATGAAGCTTATGCTTATTATTTAAAAAACACTGAGCCCGCTATGCAAAATGCAATTAAATCTATTCAAGAACTTGTGAAATATAATAGTAGCCAGGCTGAAAAATTACAAAAAAATAGTACGAACGATGCACATACTATAATACTGACGTTTATTATTATTTCAGTTATTGCGGCTGTAATTATTACATGTATTGGATATATCACTAAAATAGCCATTAAGCGTCCAATTACTTTATTAGAGCATGATATGGCACAAGTAGCAGATGGAAATTTAGTCATACGTACTTCCTATCAAGCAAATGATGAATTAGGAAATATTGTTACCTCTTTTAATAACATGTTAGATAATTTACAACAATTAATTGAAAAAATCCATGTAACGACAGAAGAAGTTACTTCCTCTACCGACAATATGTTACAGAATACAAAACAGGCATCTAAAATATCTCACGAAGCCGTTCAAACCATTAATGAAGTAAACAAACAAATAGAAGGACAAGTTACTAATATTCATGAAAGTTCAACAGCAATGAATGACCTAACAAATGGCGTTCAAACAGTAGCTGAATCAGCGGCAACTGTTGCGGAAGTATCTGTTGCTACAACAGATCGTGTAAATAATGGAAGTAAAGTAATCAAGCAATCTATTACGCAAATGAATAATGTGCATACAGTTGTTGAAGAAACTTCTACAGTGATCGAACGTCTTATTATGCGTACACAACATATCGATAAAGCTTTAGACGCGATTACAAACATTGCGGAGCAAACAAACTTGCTTGCTTTAAATGCTGCAATCGAAGCAGCACGTGCAGGAGAAAACGGAAAAGGATTTGCAGTTGTTGCCGCTGAAGTGAGAGATTTAGCTGAACAATCCAAGCAATCCGCAAATGAAATCAATAATTTAATTAAGTCAATCCAACAAGATACAAAAGATACTGTTCAAATCATGAGAAAAGGACACGAAGAAGCTACACAAGGAAGAAATGCTGCCAATGAAGCAGACGAGGCCTTTTCAACCATTATGAAAGACATTCATAAGATAACACGCCAAATCCAAGAAGTATCAGCTACAACAGAAGAAATGTCTGCTGGAACGGAAGAAATTAATGCTTCACTATCATCAGTATCAGAAACCTCTACAAAAGTAGCGAAAGATACAAATCAAACCGTACAAGCCATTCAAACCCAAGCATCATCCATTACAGAAATAACAAATCAATCTATGCAAATAAGGAAAAAAACCGAGGAATTAGAAGGATTAATTTCCCAATTTAAAATTAAAGAATAAAAATTATTTATAAATATAATTAAAAGTAAAGGACAATCAATTCACGGTTGTCTTTTATTTTTTATAATTTTGGGTTGATGGAATTACATTTTTTGACTTAATTTGAGATTTGCATCTGAACCATCTAAACTATTATTGGACCATATTAAATAAATTTAAATCATTATTTTAAATCTTCACGTAACTTAATTTCATCTTCATTTATGTAACTAGTAAAAATAACTTCTGATATATATTCAGTTGAAATATTTCCAATAGAATAACAAGCTACATAATCCCAAGTTTCCTTAGTCTTTGAATCTTCCTGTTTTCTATCATTCTATTAGTATGTTGTAGTTCTCTTGTATAGATTAACATGTTAATCAGTTCATCGATGTCCTGACTAAAACGCAAAACCTTATCATGGCATAATCCATGCTGCTCCACTAATCGAACTAATTCTTCTTTCTTCTCTTCAGTTATTTCGTGTAACTGTCTCATCTCCATCTCTATAAGAAAACCCCTTTTTCCATAATATTACTTAGAGAATTATAGTATATATTTAAATACAAGGAAACAAGAACTGGAAAATAACCTATATTTTAATAATATATTAATGCGATAGTGGTAGCTTATCATTTGAAGTTACTACATCAGATTCTTTACGTTTCAAATAACATTGCAATAGAAGCTTTATTAGACTATATCATCATTATCGAGGAGTGTTTTTATGCAATTATACATAATAATTGATACTCAATTATTTTTTATTATGTATTGTAATAGTCTCTTGTTCTTTTTTACGATTTGTTGCAATACTCGGAGCTCCATTTATGGAGCCTTTGTGGAACGAGAAGCATATTTAAATAATATTTTTGAAGCAAAACCTTTAGTAAGTAAGTTATATGAACTTAGAAAGAATACCGTATTTTAAGTAGTCCTTATTTTAACTTAAATAAGCCTTCCTAAAATCTTAAAGTTTGCTTTAGGTTTATTAATAGGGGTCACTATATCCATCAAGCTAAGGTTTTTAAATATCCCCCTAATAAGAGGAAAACATCTTTTTGTCATCATACTTTACTGATCT
Source organism: Bacillus sp. JJ1127 (assembly GCF_036965845.1). Classification (NCBI taxonomy): domain Bacteria; kingdom Bacillati; phylum Bacillota; class Bacilli; order Caryophanales; family Bacillaceae; genus Bacillus; species Bacillus sp. JJ1127. The sequence continues at coordinate 6,229 of NZ_JBALQK010000294.1, forward strand.
TATTTTTAAATACTGGTATGTCAACACGAAACTAGACAATTTTTTAAGGTGTTCCTGC
>NZ_JBALQK010000295.1:0-1751 GCF_036965845.1 Bacillus sp. JJ1127
ATATAACGTAATATACAAAATTAATAAGGATGTGGTTTGATGTCAATTCTAAAAAACAGTAAAATTGGTACGAAGTTGAATACATTAATGATTACAGCTAGTATTGCATGTATTCTCTTATCCATTATAGGGGTTATCTCTTTAAAGAAAACGGCCGAAGCTTCTACAGATATGTATGATGAAAGGTTACTTCCAATTTTTTGGATAGAATCTCTAGAATCTAATTTCTACTACCGTAATTGTAATTTTATGGAACTTATGATTACAACTGATGAAACAAGAAACAAAGAATTAACAAATAATATAGCTCAAATGCAAAAAGAAAATGATGAGTTATTAAAAAACTTTGAGTCTAAGGTCAATTCACAAGAAGAAAAGCAATTGTACGAGAATTTCAAAAAAAACTTTCAAGAATACAGAGCTCAAGCGCAAGAAGCGCAAAATTTAGCAGCAAACAATAAAAATGAAGAAGCGTATGCTTATTATTTAAAAAACACTGAGCCCGCTATGCAAAGTACAACTAAATCTATTCACGAACTTGTGAAATATAATGCTAACCAGGCAGAACAATTACAAAAAAATAATACGAACAGTGCACATACTACAACACTGATATTTATTATTATTTCAGTTATTGCGGCTGTAATTATTGCATGTATTGGATATATCATTAAAATAGCGATTAAACGTCCGATTGATTTATTACAACATGATATAAATCAAGTAGCAGATGGAAATTTAGTCATACGTACTTCCTATCAAGCAAATGATGAATTAGGAAATATTGTTGCTTCTTTTAATAACATGTTAGATAATTTACAGCAATTAATTGAGAAAATACAGGTAACGACACAAGAAGTTACTTCCTCCACCGATAATATGTTACAGAATACAAAACAAGCATCTACAATATCTCACGAAGCCGTTCAAACAATTAATGAAGTAAACAAACAAATAGAAGGACAAGTTACTAATATTCATGAAAGTTCAACAGCAATGAATGACCTAACAAATGGCGTTCAAACAGTAGCTGAATCAGCAGCAACTGTTGCTGAAGTATCCGTTGCTACAACAGATCGTGTAAATAATGGAAGTAAAGTAATCAAGCAATCTATTACGCAAATGAATAATGTTCATACAGTTGTCGAAGAAACATCTGCAGTGATAGAACGCCTTATTATGCGTACACAACACATCGATAAAGCTTTACACGCGATTACGAACATTGCGGAACAAACAAACCTGCTTGCTTTAAATGCTGCAATCGAAGCAGCACGTGCAGGAGAAAATGGGAAAGGCTTTGCAGTTGTTGCAGCTGAAGTGAGGGATTTAGCTGAACAATCGAAGCAATCCGCAAACGAAATCAATAATTTAATTAAATCCATCCAACAAGATACAAAAGATACGGTTCAAATCATGAGAAAAGGACACGAAGAAGCTACGCAAGGAAGAGATGCTGCTAATGAAGCAGACGAAGCCTTTTCAACAATTATGAAAGATATTCATAAGATAACACGTCAAATCCAAGAAGTATCAGCTACAACAGAAGAAATGTCTGCTGGAACTGAAGAAATTAACGCTTCCCTATCAGCAGTATCAGAAACTTCTACAAAAGTAGCAAAAGATACAAATCAAACCGTACAAGCCATTCAGACACAAGCATCATCCATTACAGAAATAACAAATCAATCCATGCAAATAAAGAAAAAAATCGAAGAATTAGAAGAATTAATTTCACAATTTAAAATTAA
>NZ_JBALQK010000296.1:0-3718 GCF_036965845.1 Bacillus sp. JJ1127
CATGATAACTATTTGTGGACTTAACACTAAGTTCTCGCATCACATTAATGATGTAATTACTAATTTACATATCCCTCAAAATAATATGTATCATGATACATTACGTCTATCTTTTTTCAAGCGAAAATATAGAAGAACCAAACACGCAATAATCAGTGATAGAATCAAAAGAACAAACCCATAACGGTGAACATAATGTCCTACCTGACGCCATTTTTCTCCTAACTCAAATCCTAGCTTGATAAAAGTAAAACTCCATAATAATGCTCCTGAATACGCATAAAAGCAAAATGTCGAAAATCGATAACCAGAAATCCCAGCTAAATAAGCAGTAACATGTCGAACTCCTGGAATAAAATAACCAATAAACAATAAGGCAGGACCAATTTTTTGAAACAAAGTCCGTGTCCGATTTATTTTATTTTCTGTAATATGTATTTTTGGACCAAATTTCTTTAAAAACGGAATTCCAAGTTTTACTCCTAAAAAGTAACTAATCGTAATACCAATTGACGAACCAATGCACGCAGTTAATAATGCAAGGAGAAAATTCATTTCCCCTTTATGTACATAGTATCCTACAAACGTTAATATTGTTTCATCAGGTATTGGTAACCCGATAATCCCACCAACTAAAGCAACAATAATTCCGAAATACCCAAAATGTGAAATGAGATAATGTAATTGTTGTTCTATTTGTAATCACCATCCAGCCATACCAATTGCGAATTAATATCTCAATCATTGAGACACCTTTGTAAACAAAAAATTATACATCTCCTAGTATTATTCCAACAAATCCCATTAAAATTCCAGCCGTATACCTCTAAATATAAAGTGAAACTTTAATCAGTGAGGAATTCTTCATCCCCCACTGATTATTAGCCCTCACCAATCGGGCTTTTACGGGATAAACCGAGGATAAATGTGCATTTTTTCACAAGAAAAACAGCTCCTGCATTTCTCCTTCTATAAGAATGTTATTGGTATGAACAATTTTACTACATTCTATTTCAAAGTGGTATTCTAAGTGGAGAGAACTAACATAACACTTTCTAAAATACGGTATATAGCTTTTCTCTCATTAATCCAATCACAATGATTACTTATTTGCTTCACTCACCTCACTTGTTATCCCCTTTCTTCTCCTGCTTACTCGAAACTTCCCTTCATAAAACACAAAACTAACCAAACCACAAATCAAAATTATCGGTACACTCACTTTATATAAATCTGTAAAACTCATCGCCATCTTGTTTTCTGCATAGTGACTAACATCACTTGCGAACGCAAGAATCTCTTCCCCTACTTTCTTTTCTTTTTCTTCAATCGCTTTTGTTACTTGCTTTGTAATTTCTTCTCTTTTTACTTCTCTATATTCTATTGGAACACTGCTTAAAGCTTCATTTACTTTCTCATGAGTTAACTTCTCTTTTTGTTCCTTGCTCAGACCAAAATTGTCTTCACTTTGTTTCTTTTCCGCATTTGATTCAAAGTTTTTATTTTGTATATTTTTTTTTGTTATTTGTAATATTCTAGCTTGCTCATCCTGGTCTACATGGATATTACGAACTTTTTCTTCGGCATAGCGATAAACTTTCTCTTTATTTATCGATAGATTATGAGTTAAAGTTGACACAAATATAGCCACAGCTAATACAATCCCTACTTGTCTTAGCATCGATACGACGCTTTGAGAAGCAGTTAGTAATTCTCCTTCAAATGAAGAAGCACTTAAAATTGTAATAGGCCCTACAACTAAACCATACCCAACACCTAATATCATACAAGGAACAATGATATCTTTACTCGCCGAATCTATCCCTATCAGTTGTAACCAATAATACGCTACACTCATCACGATAAAGCCCGATAAAATAATAAAGGTTTTCCCAAACTTCTTAATCAGCATTCCAGATAACGGAGAAACAACAAATATCATCGCTGAAATAGGTGTAACTAAAAAAGCGGCTTCAATTTCTGTTCGATGCTGCATTTTTGTAAGAAAAGTTGGAAGTAATACAGTTACTCCAATTAAGAACAGATTACTTAATATAACAACAATAGAAGCTCCAACAAAGGTCCGATCTTTAAAGAGTTGTAAATTCACCATCGGCGCTGCAACTTTTCTTTCTACTAAAATAAATAATAGGAAGGAAATAATACTGGTCATATAGCAAACCCATGCTAAACCGCTTAGCCATCCCCATGTATTCCCCTTTACTAATACGAGGGTGAAAAAGAAAATCGCTGAACTACTTAGCACTAACCCTATCCAATCAATTTTGGATACAACACGTTCTTCATTTTTTATTTGTAGCATAATAAAGCATAAAACAATCCCAACGACACAAATCGGAATATTGACGAAGAATACCCATCTCCATCCTAAATTTTGTGTAATAAGCCCCCCTATTACAGGGCCAATCGCAGCTGATAGGCCTTGTGTTATCCCTAAAATGCTAAGTGCAATATGTCTCTTAGCTAATGGAACTGCTGATACTCCAATTACCATACTCGTCGGAAATAAAATTGCAGCACCTATACTTTGTATAAATCGAGAAAATATTAAAAAATCTCCTGTATTCGCAAATGTACAAAGTACTGAGCCGCCTCCAAAAACGATTAAACCAATGATATACATTTTCGCCTTACCAAAAATATCTGCAATCCGTCCTAATGGAATCGCAAGTACCGCAATCGTCATTGTATACACATTTAATATCCATGACATTTTTTCTAATGATGTATTTATACTAGCTTGTATGGCCGGTAAAGCAATATTCATAATGGTCGTATCAATCATACAAAGAAAGATACCTAAACACATTAAAAATACTATTTTGATGCCCTTTGATTGCTCCATGTCAATCTCCCCCTTTTATTTACCTTGAACGTTTCTTTTTACTCTTCATCAGTCTCTTCTTTATGTGTAAGCTGAGCTAATTTCTTCTTTAATGTTTCTACTTGTGCGGTATAGGATGCGATCCCCACATCTAACGAAATCTCTTCTGCAAATGTTATACCCGCTTTCCACTTCTCATATTTCAAGCGAAGATCGGCGATATACGTTTCCTTTCTTTCAATTTCTTCTTCAATCCACTTTTTCATCGTATTTGTATCGCTATAGTCCCCAAAATACATGCGCATTAGAAAGTCAGAGCGTAGAACATCCTTCTCTACATCAGTCTTCATATATTGATAAAACTCTTCTCTTCCTTCGTCCGTTATGAAGTACATTTTTTTATTTGGCTTTCCTTCTTGCATTACAACCTCTTTTTTTATTTTTCCTTCTTTCTCTAATTGTCTTAACGTTGGATAGATCATCCCAAAACTCCCATCAAAAAAATAAGTAAATACATCTTCAAAGACAATTTTTATGTCATAACCAGACAACTCTTTTTCCATTAGTAACCCTAAAACAACATCTCTTCCTTTCAATATAAACACCTCACACGATTTATATAATCAATAACCATATTAACAATGTTAATATGGTTATTGATTATATAACTTATTCACTTATTTGTAAAATGTAACCAACAAATAGCACACGCATTTATAAAAAAAGCTAATCCTCCTACAAAACAAGAAAGATTAGCTTTATAACTTATATATTTCTGCCCCTGTCTCAATCTTGAAGCATTTTCGCATAAAAAAAGGCTCCAGAACTGGAGCACACAAGTAACAAATAAAAACACAAATACAAATACAAATA
>NZ_JBALQK010000296.1:3781-7082 GCF_036965845.1 Bacillus sp. JJ1127
ACAAATACAAATACAAATAACACTATTAATTATAATATACAGATATTAAACTTAAATATCAACAAATATGTAAAATTGCATATAATTTTCCTTTATAATGTTAAATTAATTCATAAAAAATTCTATTGTTTTCTGCCAAGAATCTGATTGGCCATAAGAATTCCCTTGTAATGTACCACCACAAGTAAAAACTCCTAAACCCATCTTTACGTTCAATGTTTCACTTAAAGGTACAACATACGGTATTGGTAATGAGTGACCTAAATCTTTATACTCTAAAAGATTGTAGTCATATTTATAATTGTGTTTTACCAAAGTATCCATCACTTCAACACATGCATCATAAGTATTCCACACGTTATCTTCCTGGCCTGCAATTAATAGTAAATCTGCATGTGCATTCTCTATTTTTATTCGCGCATCTTCTTTATTTTTTGCTATTTCTACACTCTTTTTATATGTAGTAGTAAATCCAAAAGGTGTATTCTTTTCTAAGCAACTACGCTGATGCTCATAAAAAATGTCATTATCAACTGGTATAAATGGCAATGATTTTCCTTCATATGACCATGATGAAACGTTTTTTCCACTCATAAGGCCATCTAACGCTTGGAAACAATACGCATGAGGTGCAGAAACTGCTACTTTAGAAATGACGTTGTATCTTGAAGCAAGAAGTAACGCCAACTCTCCGCCTTTAGATGTACCATGTACATATATTTCACTAGCATGTGTTAATGGATTTTTTTTAAGCCAAAAAAGCACCTTTTCAAAATATTCAAGAGGAATTTCTTCAAGCTTTTTAGGTAATCCCTCTTCATTAAAGTATCCAACGGTTAAAACATTAAAACCTCTAGATGCCAATGGTCCTGACAGAAGAGCAAGACCACTTCGTTCACCATCAGATCCACCCAATACTATAATCGTTTTATTATTTGAGTTGTCAGAGTAAAACAACTCTCCCATAAATTCATCAGTAATCTGTTGTCTTTTCACTTCAGGTAACTTGAACATACGCTCTAGTCTTACACATTCTCGGTCTTGTCCGGATTCACATACTATATCAATAAATATACTATTTTCTATTGATATATTAAGAGCCATATTCCCTCCCTCACTACTAATCTTTTGTAAAGATGCAATAAGCCCCATACTATCTATATAGTCATAAGTTCCAGAATCAGGTTTATGTTTTGATAAATCAACATTACCGTTTGAATCTGCAGTAAACCAAGCGAATGATTCATACTTTTCACCTATTGCCCACGGAAAATGCATGGATGCAGTTACTTTTAGCTTTTCTCCTGGCGTCAACTCTGTAACAGAAATATTAATCCTTTCATCAATAAGCGCAACTTTTGGTTTTATCTGTAATTTCATATCACAAGACCTCCATAATAGTATAAAAATTTTGAGTAGCAATAATGTTATATATTTTAATCTCGACCATTTAAAAATGCTTTCTTCGTAAAACAAAACGATCCAGAGCTCGAGTTTGTGCCTCTTGGAACCCTTCTAGATCTTCAAATTTATAATTTACATCTTCCTCAAAACCAACCTGTTCTTCTTCGTCGCTATTACCATATATTCTTTTTAATAAACTCCATAATGTTTCTAATTCTTCCGTTGTGAAATCATTGAAAATATCCGCCATCAAGCATACTGCTTTCTCACCACATTCTAGCATCACCTTTTTTCCTGATTCTGTGATTGTAACGTTAATAGCACGTTTATCTCGTTTGCTTGGCATCGTAACAAGATATCCTTTATTCTCCAAATTGACTATCAGTTTTTTTGCACTTTGTTTGCTGGTCTCTATCTTTCTTGCAATATTAATGAGTGTTGTTTCATCCTCTGGCAAGTGGGCTATTGCAAGCATAATCATGTACTGTCGTGATGTTAATTTCTCAAAGTAGTTATCACCTTGTATTTGCAGCTTATTAGTAACGGAAAAAAAAGTAGCGTAAGTCTGCTGCATTAAATATAACTCTCTAAGCACTTTAGAATATTCCATAAATATATCCTCTCCTTATTTTGTCACCATGTTGACTATGATTACATTAACAATCTCCGGTATTTTTGTCAACATGGTGACTATAATTTCAATTGGAATTTTGAAATAATTAATAAACATTTGTTATTCTAGTAGTAATCTTACTTGAAACATAAAAAAGCGTTCTCTCATATAGAAGAAACCCTTCAGATTTTTTGAAGGGTTTCTTCGTTCACATAGTCTTTGTTAACATAAATAAATATAATTCTTTTTCCTACTCAGTAAACTTTTTCATAAATAAGGCTGTCCACAGTCCAGAGACACCAAATACTTTATTCGATTGTTTTATCTCTTTCATTCTACGTATTTCTACTTCAGAAAAATCTCTAAAGATGACTCTAAGTTTTTCATCTGTAAAACCTAATCCACCTTTAAGACTTTGTAGTTTGTATACTTCCCAATCCGTTATGTCTGCCCCACCTAATTCTCCGCCTTGAACAAAACAAGTGATTGCAAAATAACCGCCTGGTTTTAAAGCCTTTTTCACCAAATTTATATAACTCATTCTTCTGTGTGGAGCAATATGATGAAAGCATCCTGAATCATACACAATATCGTATGTACCCTCTTCAATTTGCAAATCAAAGATATTACTACAAATAAAATTTATATTTACATTTTTTTCTTTTGCTCGTTCTGTTGCCCATTGAATTGATTCCTGTGATAAATCTACTGCATCAACTAAGCATCCTTTTTCAGCAAAGTAAATCGCATTCCTTCCCGGACCACATCCAAGTTCAAGAACTTTTCCTGAATTAAGTAGCTTTTTCTCGAAATAATTAACTAAGTTCTCATCTGGTTTATTGGTAAAAAAGGGAATTCCTTTTTCACGATTAAAATAAAAATCATCCCAAAATTGAGTTGGTTCACGCAATAATGAGTCTAGCATATTCATTAAATCTTCATAACTACTAATTGTTTCTTTCACAATAACCCCTTCTTTCCAATTAAATCTTACATTCTAATTGTACTAATAATTAGAATGATTCGTGTCTCATCAGGGTTAAAAATGCTTTAAATTTAAATAATTCAAAATTATCTAGTATGCCTATTTATGCTAGTTTAACATGCATAAAGGTACCTATTTTTCCTTTTATATTGCTTTAAAAGTATTTACCTTACTCTTTCTCAAAATCCAACAAAACAATTGGAAATACCCTCAGAATTAGAATTTGATTTCATTTTTTCAGAATTATCGTTACAATTGTTGCGATAATATTACAAATGGATTAGCTACGCATTCCCATT
>NZ_JBALQK010000297.1:0-982 GCF_036965845.1 Bacillus sp. JJ1127
CATTTTTAAATCCAATTAGTCCTGCCTGATACTTCCCATATTTTTCTTCTACCCAATCACGATCTCTCTGTGGACAAAGCAAGATAGAATTCTCCCCCCACTCTTCAAATATAGTGTTAGGATCAGAGAAGAAACATAAATCACCATCACAATAAAGAACAGATGGTAAATCATAATTTACCAATAAATATTCAATTAATATGGACTTTAAAGTCCAACAATACTCGTTAACTTTCCTTTTTTTCTTTATTTCTTTTAGATTTTCATCTTCTACATCATCTACTGGTAAAAGGTTTACATTAATCAAATTCATTCCTTTTAATATCGAATACGCAACTGAATCTATGCAGCAAATCCACAGTGTGAATTTTTGGGCACTCTTTAATAAAGACTGTTGTAATGCAATTATTTTGACTACATATTCTGTCCCTACTATGGTACAAAAGTGGTTTCTAGATTCAGCAGTCTGTTTATTATAGAAAAGAGGATTCATTTTCTTAATAGTAGTTTTTTGAGGTGAATTTATATCTGGGGGTATCTGAACATCTTCTTCTACTTTAGTGGAAATATATAGGCGGGGTAAATTTTTCTTTTCATCATTAAAGTTCAATGTTTATTCATTCCTCTCAACTATTTTTTGTTTGGATTCCAAGTTTCATTTGCATCTTTTAGGTCTTTTGGGGTATCTACACTAATCCAAAAATCATTGTACTCATAAACTGCAAGTTCATGATTCTGTATTAAATTACGTAGTGGTTCTTCTTCAAGAATGCAATCATTCTCGGAATTCAAATAATCAAATATCCCCCTGTTAAATACAAAAAAGCCTCCATTTATTAACGCATCAAGCAAGGGCTTTTCCTTAAAATCTACAGCTATCCCATTTTCGACCTGTAATAGACCATATTGACTATTCTTTTTAATACCTGTTAATGTTGCGATTTTTCCTTTTTCTTTATGGAATTTTATAAGGTCATTAATA
>NZ_JBALQK010000297.1:1014-3120 GCF_036965845.1 Bacillus sp. JJ1127
GGTCATTAATATCTATATTTGCTAAACCGTCACTATAAGTTAGTAAAAATGTTTCATCTTGTATATACTTTTCGATTTTTTTCAATCTTGCTCCGGTCAACGTCTCAATTCCTGTATCTATAAACTTTATATTCCACTCTTCTGGTTCCTGAAGTAATTGATACTGATTATTTTTAAAATCTAAACTAAAATCATGTTCTCTCCAGTTATAATTCATAAAATATTCTTTAATTTGATCACCTTTATATCCTAATGGGAGAATAAATTCATAATGCCCATATTTCCTATACCAGTTCATTATATGCAAAATAAGAGGTTTTCCCTGAACACGAACTAAAGGTTTGGGTGTATTTTCCAAAACCCCTTGCATCCTGAGTCCTTTTCCACCACATAAAATTATGACTTTCACAGTCTACTCTCCTATCCCTTAGTATATTCAACTAATATAGTTTATGTAGTTATTATGTAATTGGTATACACGCATGTACCATAAAGTCAGTTATAAGAGAGTAATGTGAAATTTAAATCGTTATTATTGCTTCATAGGCATATATTATAAATCAATTATCTATCGCCTCTCCAAAACACTCTCGAATTTTTACAGTACAAAGTCTTCCATAGTTTCGAAAACTTCTTCAACCTCAATCCAAATGTATCGTAATGTTTGTTGTTGGGTCATATGGCCAAATAGCTTCATCAACTAATAAATATCCTTGTTATGCTGATAGTGGTCACTATACAGACCCCCACAGATGCTCCTTTTCCCCCTACTTGCATTGTTTTGAAATTTTCGCACCATAACCAGTTGAAAGGAACTCGTGCGGGTGTCTTTTTAAAATTCAAGATTTATAGAATATTATTCGAACATTTTGTGAAAAACAACAAAAAACACCACAAACTACTAGGAGTAGGTATTAATTTCCTGGTGTTCATTCGAAACGCTATGTTACACTAAGGGAGCTTTAACGGTCCATTCTAAAAACAGTAATGAAATGGGGTATTTAATTGAACTTTCCACAGTTAAAAATCGGTCATATGATGCCAAAGGTCCCAATTATGCAGGGAGGTATGGGCGTAGGTATTTCATTAAGCAAACTTGCATCTGCTGTTGCAAATGCTGGAGGAATTGGAATTATATCAGGAACTGGAATTTCCATCGACGAAATGAGACTACATATAAGGGTGGCGAAGGAAAAGGTACAGAATGCCGGCTATATTGGAGTAAACGTTCTTTTCGCGATGAATGATTTTGCTGAAAAAATGAAAGCGGCCATTGAAGAAAAAGTTGATTTCATCATATCAGGTGCTGGGATTTCAAGAGATATGTATACTTGGGGCAAAAAGGCCGGCATACCAGTTATTTCAATTGTTTCTTCAGCGAAGCTTGCTAAATTATCTGAACGCCTGGGTGCAGCTGCAGTTGTTGTAGAAGGTCATGAAGCCGGGGGACACCTCGGAACCGAAAGACCTTTATTCGATATATTACCTGAAGTAGTTGCAGCGGTTAAAATTCCCGTAATTGCTGCTGGAGGAATTATGACCGGAAAAGATCTTGCTCGTGCCTTAAGTATAGGGGCCTCTGGAGTACAGATGGGGACGAGATTTGTTGCAAGTGATGAGTGTGACGCACCCTTATCATTTAAAGAAAAATATGTAAATGCTCGAACGAAAGATACTATGCTGCTCAAAACAACTGTAGGTCTCCAAGGTCGTGCAATTAAGAATAACTTCACTGAACTGATAGCTGATGATAAAAAGATAAAAATAAAGAAGTGCATGAATTGCCTAAAAAATTGTTCTTATCGTTTTTGTACGCTAGATTCTTTGATAACATCAATGAATGGTGATTGTGAGAATGGTCTTGTTTTTGCTGGCGCAAGAGTGCATGAAATCAAGGAAATTCTACCAGTCAAAACAATCATCAACAATATCATGACAGAATATAAAGCCTGTATTTAAGCAAGAATTAATGTCGATCCTCTTATATTCATCTGAAGAAGATATGGATACTGAATGATTCTATGTTGGGGTTCCACCTTATACCCATCAACCTAAGATTTTGAAGTATCCCTAAAACGAAAATTTCATCCTTTCATAGTTGTCCAT
>NZ_JBALQK010000298.1:0-4121 GCF_036965845.1 Bacillus sp. JJ1127
GATATATCCTGCTATATTGTATAATAAATATTGAACTTTTTTTGAATAGCTACTTTGCGCTATTTATTTCACCATTGAAAATAATACTTTTTCTAACTCTTTTTTTGGTAACTTGCTATCAGTGACAAAGATTCGATACTCATTTCTACCATTTTTTGCTGGCACAATTATTCTCATACCAATTATATTTCCAAATTTATATTCTCCTAATGTTACCCTACACCCATCGATCGTATAGTTTGATAATCGATTAAAAGGTTGTTCGTCAAAATTATCTAAATTTTGTTCATACGGTATCTTTTTTATTTCAAAAATTTCAGACTGTTTGATTTGAAATACATCTTCAAAACTACCACTTTTTGAACTCAATTCGCCTTTCACATAAGTCAGCGTAATGAGTGGCTGTGGTTTCCCAGTCGTAATTTCCGCTCTTGCCTCTTCTTCATATAATCTATAATTTTCAGGTAAGTAGTCCGGATGTTTTATAGGAAAATTAACTAGCTCCTGTGCTTCTTTTATCGTATATTTGAATTTTCCATATATTTTTTCTTCGTAAGGTCGTAACTCTTCATTTACTTCATCATATCTTTTCAATTCTTCTTTACTAAGCCGAGCTGTACTTCGACCTTCTCTTTTTCCATCAACTACAATTGCCTTTTTATTTAATGCTTGTGATTCTTTCCACAGCTTAGAAAATTTTTCAAACTCTTCTTTTGTGAACAGCTGATTTGCTATTTCAAATATTTCGTTGAATTCTTTGTATTCTTCTTCAACTGCACCAAATTGTTCCTTTGCCTCTTCTGGAGTGCCAATAACTTTACTAACCAAGGTAGGTCCTGCAAAAGTCCCTGTCGGTATAAGAATTGCAGCGGCTATTAATCCGACTAACAGCTTTTTCTTCATCGATCGTCTCCGCTTTTTCTTTTCTTGGTGATATGTATTAAAAGAGGTTTTCACCATTTTTTGAAGATTACTAGGTGGTTCCATCGCTTCCGCTTTCATTTGCAATTCATCTTTTAACCGCTTTTCAAAATCCATTCGCTTCGCCCCCCTGTATAGCTGGAACATTCTCCATTTCTGACCGTAAACGCTTCAATGCTGTATGTAATCGAGACTTTACTGTACCAATAGGTATACGAAGAAGCGCTGCAATTTCATCCAAACTGTATTCATGGAAATAGCGCATAATAACGACTTCCCTATGCTTATATGATAACTTTTGTACGAGCTCTACTAACTCACTACGCGTTTCTTTATGTAAAATATCTTCATCCACTATGTAAGACTGATCTTGTTCGTACATTTTCTTTTTTTCAAAAATACGAAAGCGTCGCCATGATTTACGCCGCCAATCTTGTACTTGTCGAACAATTAATCCATGTAGCCAAAAACGAAAAGACCGATTCATATCATAGTTTGCTACCGATTTCCACATTTGGATATATACCTCATTCACAATATCCTCTACATCATGCTTATCTCCTACTAAAAAAACAACCGTCCTATAAACATCTTTACATATGAATTCATAAATAACTTGGAAGGCTTGTTGATCGCCAGATGTCATTCTCTGGAGCCATTCCTTTAATTCTATTTCATCCAATTTCCGTTCCCCTCTCATGTTCTAAACAATCTTTCACACTATATTCGCTCGTTTCTCACAAAAGGTTCATTTTACACTAAAATTTATTTATTACAATAATACAAAATCATCTTTTGTATCGTCTCAACTAATCAGTCGTTTTCAAACAATAACTGGTCAAAAGATGAATATATTAATTTTTTTAGATGCTCCATGAGCGCATTATTTATCTTTACAATAAAAAGACATACGAAGACAAGCCTTCTATGTGCTAATATTTCACGCTGCAGTTTGTGGAATAGAGTGAGATAAAGTATATAAATTAGAAGAAAAACAAGAGCCTATGTTATTGAACTAACGGAGCAGGTTCGCGGGATAAGTGAATGAAAATCCACCTATCTTTTAAACCAATGTACATCAATTTTTGGAATTGAAATGGCAAAAGAACCATATAAAATTATGAAAGGAGGAGAGTCATAAAATGCAAAAAATGAACGAATATTCTCGTGCGAGTATGGTTTATATGATGACCAATAATGAAGTAACGAATCAAATCATTGCCTTTTACCAGGACATGAATGGACTACTCACCTTTGTAGGTTCCTATCCAACTTATAGCAGAGGTACTGGTACAAGAGAAGTCTCAACTGCAACTGCAAACGATGGCATCGATCCCCTTGCGTCACAAGGTTCCTTAACTTTGTCCCGTGATGGCCGTTTCCTACTTGCAGTTAACGCAGGCAGCAATAGTGTCAGTAGTTTCATGATAACCGACAGCGGAGCACCTGTTCTCGTGGATATGAAGCCATCAGGAGGTGCCCAGCCCAATAGCGTAGATGTATTTGGTAATCTTCTCTATGTTTCCAATGTAGGCAATGCCGCTAACAATTTTGCATCCAATATCACTGGTTTTCGCATAGATGATAACGGACGCCTTACTCCTATTCCCGGATCAACCCATTCTCTCAGTACTTTCAATGCTCAGCCGACGCAGGTTCTCTTCACTCCAGATGGCAGTAAAATCGTTGTATCCGAGCTTACTTCAAACCATCTCAGTGTATTTCATGTGAATAAAAATGGTACGGTTACAGGTCCAATTATTAACGATTCAAGTGGTAAGGGACCGTTCGGCTCTTGTTTTCTATCCTCAGGACTACTTTTAGTTACGGAATCCTTTTCTAGTACGCTGTCATCATATTCAATGAGCGACAACGGGATTCTTAATGTTATCAGTGGCTCTGTACTGAACGGCCAGAAAACCACTTGCTGGGTTGTAACAACGAGGAATGAAAGATTTGCTTATACCACCAACACCTTAAGTGGCACAATCACCACATATCGTATAGATTCAAGCGGAGCACTATCGGTTGTCGGGCATATTACCAGTACACCAGCAGGTACATCTACAGGTCTACCGATAGATGCTGGTGTGAGTAAAGATGGCCGCTATTTTTACACATTGAACGGGAATCAAGGTACAGTCTCAGTATTTCATATCCAAGATGATGGTAGTCTTATTAGATTGCAGGTTGCTGCTTGGACTAAATTTCCTTATTTTGGATCGCAAGGTTTAGCTGTTCTTTGATTCTATTGGGTTTACTATATTTAATGGAATAGAAAATATAGGATGATTTTTTGGTATGAATACAATCTAGTTAGCTTTTCATTTTCCTCTTAAAGCCCAAAACAGCAATTACGAAGATAATAATCGTATAACCCACTACCCATAATAAAGGTACAACAAGATCACCGTATTCACCAGATAAAGCAAATCGTGTAGCATCAACCGCATGGGCAAATGGTAATGCATAAGCGATTGTTTTAAACGCACCACCAATCATATCTAACTTAAACCAAGTGCCACTTAACCATGCTGTAAGGTTGACAAAGATTGCAAAAATCCCGCCAACTTGCTTGTCTGTAAAGTACGTGCCAAGCAGTAGACCAAATCCAATATAAAGCATCGCAATGATAATGAGCAGAATTACGACACCTAGTACATTCGCATTAAAAGATAAACCTAAGAAAAATGCTGAAATAAAGCAAATAACAATTTGAAGAATTGCAACCGGTAATAGTGGAAGAGCATATCCAATCATATAATCAGACGCAGACATAGGTGAAGCAAAAATCCGCATTAAAAACGAACTGCTTTTATCCTTACCAATCAGCATTCCTGAAAATAACGTAATGAAAGAAAAACTGAAAACGATCACGCCTGGCGTTAAGCTTTCTATACTATAAAGGTCAAACGGCATATTTTTCTGCATGATTGAAAAAAGACACATGATAATAATCGGAAGCACAATCCCAAAAAGAAGCGTCAGAGGATCACGTAAAATCTCCTTACGATTACGTGAAGCAAATGCTAAATATCTCATAATCAGACCCCCTCTTCAGTTAGCATAAGGAAAATATCTTCTAAAGAAGATTGTCCCGTCTTTTCTTTTAATTCATCAATTGTTCCAAGTGCATGCAATTTACCCCCGTGCATAATGCCGACGCGATCAGCAAGTGCTTCTACTTCTTCTAGATAATG
>NZ_JBALQK010000298.1:4164-5728 GCF_036965845.1 Bacillus sp. JJ1127
TTGGCTCATCTAAAAAAATGATTTTTGGGTTTGAAATGAGTGCCATTGCAATACTTAGTCGACGCTGCAACCCGCCTGATAATGTTTTTGCTTTATTTTTTGCTCTCTCCGAAAGTCCAAACCTTGTCATCATTTCCGTTGCTTTTTGTTCAGTCTCTTGTTTATTGCTGCCGTAGATACTCGCAATGAATTCTAAATTTTCCTGCACAGAAAGATTCGGGGCTACCGCAGTTTCTTGTGGTGAAATGTTTATTTTTTGTTTTACTGCCGTAGGTTTTTTGACAATACTATCTCCTAACATTATTGCATCGCCACTTGTAGGTACAAGCAAACAACTAAGCATTTTAATCGTTGTTGTTTTCCCAGCAGCATTTTGCCCTAAAAGTGCAAAAAATTCTCCTCTTTCAATTGTCATTGAAAGATTGTCGACACCTGTGTGCCCTTTAAATTTTTTCGTTAGATTTTTTATAGCAATGTTCATTTATTCATCACCTCTTCCTTCTAATTTTTTTGATTGAATCGCAGCATTAATTTGTTTAATATCATTCTTTGAAATCATGTATTGAATAGCCCATGTGACAACATATGTACCTAAAAAACTAATAAAAAAAATCAGTGTGCTTATGAACGTTTTTGGCATCCAAAGTATCATCACAATTGGCCCCCATACTAGTGCTGTTATGCAAAAATGAACGATGTACTGTTTCAGTAGACTCCACTTCACTATGTCAAAAATAAGAGCACTTGTAGCAAATGTAACGCCAATAATCCCTGTTAACATTATTTGCACGGTGACAGCGGTCACCTCGCTAACAAAGAAAGAGCGAAAATGATCTACAACTGGCATATATTCTCCTTGGCCTAATTTAAGCGAAATAAGGATTTGTACAATTTGTCCAATAATCACGCCGATGACAAAACCACCAACAACTCGACTAAATAAATTTTTCACGCTGCTTTCACCTCATATCCCAAACAGTTTCTTAATTTTTGAAACATAGCGTCGAGAAGCATATGTTTTGATATTCCCTGTTAATGACACGCCAATTGTTCCTGTCATACTAATATCCATATTCGTAATCATTTTGATGTTAACAATCTCTGAATTGGAAATACGAACGAAAAATTGACTATTTAGTTTCTCTTCCAGTTCATATAACCTGGAGCGAACGGTATAGATACCAGCAGCAGTTTGGAGAAATACCTTCTGTTTCTCTGTATAAATCCTGACGATATCTTTACATTCAACAATTTCAACACCTCTTTCTGAAAATACAGCTAATGAATCCATATGTGTTTCCGAAAGTCGCTTCATAATATCTGATATCTCATCTGTCATTTTATCCGTTAGAATAATAATTTTCGGTTCTTTATAAGATGGATCAATCGACACTTCAAATTTCACTTCACCACATCCCTTTCACTCGCTCTAAATATAAAAGCTATTTAAGTTACTGTAAATAAAATTTCGATAATCGGTCGTTTTCACACAATAACTGGTCAAAAGACGAATATAATAATTTTTTAGATGCTCCATGAACGCATTTTATCTTTACAATAAAAA
>NZ_JBALQK010000298.1:5782-9885 GCF_036965845.1 Bacillus sp. JJ1127
AGTCTTCTGTGTGCTAATTCAACATATGTAATTATAAATAAAAATGATTTTTATTTATTTTTCTATACAGATAAAATCTAGCAAAACGATTTATCTTCCAACCTCCAGCTAAACCACCGTGCATGTCCATCTGTTTCACCAACAGTTTCACGGTATTCTTTTCCACTAATAAAGTAATCAAGATGAAGGTCCCTATCCCACATATTGTTATATAGATGACATACATCTCGTCTTGCACCAATTTCTTTAATCTGATCCACTAGTTTATGCTTTACATTCTCTGGTATTTGATTTGCTACATGTGTATGGAAAACACAAATTACCGCATCCTCTGGAAGTTGCTCTGCAATTTCTGAAAGAAGAGACACTCCATCCCCTTCTATTAACTTCACAGATTGTTCTTTTAAACAAGCTGCTGCATTGTCAAACATTTCAAGTCTTTCTTTGTGCTCAGGCCAAATAAGCGAACGTAACCATACATAATCTTCCTCATTATTTAAATCATTGATATGTAAATCCAGTCCAATCCTTTCTACGACAGGTGGACTCTGTTGTGAGAAAAATGGCTGATTCTCTCCTTTGATTTCTGATTTCAAATGAACGTTTGAATGTATATTTCCATATACCTCTCCTGTTCCATACGAATAGCTATATTGATCCCAAAACAGTTGTAATCCCGCACTTGTCCCAATCTCAATTAAAGCCAAAGGTTTCTGAACTTTATTAAAGATATAACAAAAACTCGTATATAAATAAGCGCATCGCCTTACTTCATTTGTTTGTACTAATTTGTTTTTTAAGATAGAGATAATTTCTTCTCTATGAAGCTGGCAAAAGTCTTTAAACTGCTGGAAAGCTTGCTCCAAATTCTTTTCAGGGTTTACAACAAGACTTCCATAATATTTTTTTAAAACATGATCATTCCCTTTTAATAATAAATAATGAACCGCACCTAGTAACAAATTAGGGACTGGCTGATCAGGCTGTGCGTGTGAGGCTAATGCAATTAGTTCATCATCTTCTGAAATTTTTAATGATAAATGCTCGTATAAATCGCTTGATCCTTTACATTCTTTTACGGAAAAATTTCTGAATAAGTTTGAGATTTGTTCTTGTGTAAGCAAGTATATCCCACCTTTTATAAATTTAATATTCAGAATTATTTTATCATAAATAACAATAATTAGGATATTTTTGCTCATTTTGTGAAAAGGGGTACTAAGTTGAATAAAAAAGTTTTAATAGAATAGCATAATAAAAACGTCCGATAAAATACCGGACGTTTTTCATTTCATCATTAGAAATTATATTTATCAATATTATCCTTCGTAAACACAACTCGTTCTGGCAATACGATAATTCCATTTCCATCTGCTTCGTAGTCATAGCCTTGAATAGAATTCGGTTCCACTTTCACTTTCCCAATCTTTGGAACTTCGAAACTATCACCAACTTTTAATTTCTTTCCTTTTACCACAATTTCATTTGCAACATAGGTTGCAAGCGCACCTTGTTGTTTTACATCCCATAGTCCAAATTGTTGAACAGTTCCACGTTTCACGTAATCACGCATTACGTTTGGTGTTGAAAATCCTGTAACTACTATCTTTTTATCCATTTTTAAATTCTCCGCTGCTTGTGCCATTGCTGGAAGTGCTGTCGCATCTGGACAAATCACTGCGTTAATATCTGGATACGTTTTCAAAATACTCTCTCCAACTGATAATGATTTTTGCGCATTATTTTCACCATACTGCGTCGTTACAATTTCCCAATTCGGATATTTTTCCTTTATAATCTCTTTTGCTTTCGTTACCCATTGGTTTTGATCTGTTACAGTTGGGCTTGAATAAAAGAATGCTACCTTCCCCTTATCTCCAATTTGTGATGATGTCATTTGAATTAATAAATTCGCAAGTTGTTCTGGTGTTCCTTGACTTATATAAAATGAACGGTCTTTCGGATTCACATCAGAATCCCACGTTAAAACGGTCATCCCTTTTTTCTTCGCTCGCTGTAATGATTGTGAAAGTCCATCAACCGATGTAGATGAGACCATTAATGCATCATAGTTTTGATTAATAAAATTATTTATATACTTCACTTGGCCTGATACACTTGCCTCTGACGGTCCATCATATTTCACTTTCACACCTAACTTATCTCCCATTTCTTTTGCACCTTCACCCCCTGATGTAAAGAAACCAACTCCTGTTAATTTGGGAATGAATGCGAATTTCACATCATCTGCTTTTTTCTTATCTGCTGTTTGGCTAGAACATGCAATTAAACCGATAATACAACTGCATATAATAATAAAGATCCCTAGTTTTCTTTTCATGACATTTCCCCCTTATGCAAATTCCTTCTTTTCCACATAGTGAGTTGCTGTAATTTGAAATGCCTAATAATAACGGAGAGGATAAGTATAATACCAATAACTACATTTGACTGTTCATTCGTTAAACCTGTCATTTGTAAACCGTACTGCATCATACCAATAAATATACTTGCTAGTACTGTTCCGAAAATACTTCCTTTCCCACCAGTGATAAGTGTGCCACCTAATACAACTGCCGTAATAACTGGTAAAATTGCTTCACTTCCAATATCGGCACGTGCTGAACCGATATACGCGGTTAAAAAAGCCCCCCCTAATCCACCTCCTAACCCGGACAGAACATAGGCAATAATAACTACCTTTTTCGTTCGGATACCTGAATATTTAGCTGTGTTTTCATTTGCACCTATTAATTTGGCATGACGGCCATATATTGTTCGATGAAATAATATTGCAAATACTGCCGTTAAAAATAAAAGTAGCCATAATAAATTAGGAATTCCTATAAAACTACCGTTTGCCAGTTGTACATAAGGATTTGGTAATCCACTTATCCCTTCATACCCAGCTGCATTTGAACCTCCTGAAACTACAAGAGCAATCCCCGAGTATAAAAACATCGTTCCGAGTGTAATCACAAGAGGTTCCACACCTGTCATTTTAATAATGACGCCATTCAATCCCCCTGCTAAACAACTCACAAATAGGGCAATGATGACAGCTAAAACAATTGAAATACCGTTCATCCAGAGCACACCGATTAGAATTGAAGTAAGCCCCATAATAGATCCTACAGATACATCGATTCCACCTGTTACGATTACAAAAGTCATCGGAATTGCTGCAATGGTAATGAAAATGAAATCATTCATACTGAAAAGTAAATTACTAATATTAAAGAAATCACTGTTTAACAAACCAAAGAGAATAAACTCTATGATAAGTAATACAATAAGAGCTCCTTCCCATCTTAAAAGTCCACGTGCATACTTCATAGGTTCATTCTCCTCCCTTCTAAATGCCGCATTTCCTTCCATTTTTTTAATATGCTATCCAATATGATAATAAGCAAAAGTAAAAATCCTGATATGGCGCTATTCCAAAAAGCTGGTATTTTTAAAAAGACTAATGAACTACTTATAACCTCTAAAAAAATTGCTCCTAGTGCTGCGCCGAATATAGAACCTGTTCCACCTTTTAGATGTATTCCACCTAAAACAGCAGCAGCAATTACTTGCAGCTCTATTCCTGTGCCAGTTTGATTTGGAACAAATCCAATATTCATCACAAATAGGCATCCTGCAACCCCTGCACTTATTCCTGAAATAATAAATGCATATATTTTCACCTTGTCTACCGGTATTCCAATAAGACGCGCTCCGTCTTCATTATCTCCGGCAGCATAAAAATATCTTCCAAAAGGTGCTTTCGTTAAAAAAATATATAATAATAGTAAAATGCCAAAAACAATCCATACTGTAATTGGAAACCCTAGTATCGTAACAGCAGATATCCGCTTATAATTATTAGGAATATCTTCAATCCATTTTCCTCCTGTATATATCAACATTGTTCCTCTAATAATTCCTAACATTCCTAGCGTCATAATAATTGCTGGTACACGAAACTTCGTAACCCCAATTCCATTTATCATTCCAATGACAGCTCCAAACAAGATTGCAACAATGATTGAAATTAAAATACTATTACCATTTGTCAAAAACATCCCACAAATCGCTGCGCTTAATCCCATAATAGAACC
>NZ_JBALQK010000298.1:9976-21053 GCF_036965845.1 Bacillus sp. JJ1127
ATTTTTAGTAAATAATACAAATGATTGCCCAATAGCTAGTATGATTAAAATAAGACTTGATTTCATAATTAAAGAAAGCGAATTAAACTGAACAAAACTAGGATTAATCATTCCTACAAGGGCTATATAAATAAGTAATAAAATGATAATGGACGTTTCATGCGTTTTAAATATGTTAGAAAAGCGTTTCATTCCGTTACACCTTCCCTTCCTCCATATGCGAGGCGTGTAACTTCATCTATGCAAACTGCTCCTTCTTCTAAATGGGACACAAGTTTCCCATTCCTCATCACATATACGCGATTTGCTAATTGAACAATTTCTTCTACATCTGAAGAAATTAATAAAATTGCAAGCCCTGACTGTTTTAAATTTTGAATTACCTCATATACTTCTAGTCTTGCTTTCGCATCAATTCCACGTGTCGGTTCATCAAAAATCATTAATTTAGGTTCACAAGCAAGATACTTGGCTAATACAACTTTTTGTTGGTTTCCACCTGATAAAGATGTCATTTTTTCATCTATATTAGGAACAACTATTCGGAACTTTTGAATATACGTCTCCGTTAAAGCGCTTTCTTTTGTAGGATTTAAGAAAAAGTTACTCATTCGCTGCAAAGAAGCTGACGTTATATTCTCTTTAACTGACGCAATTGGAAAAATCCCATTTCCAGCTCGGTCTTCAGGAACATATACAATTCCTGCATCTAATCTTCTTTTCGTAGACCAGCCTGTAACCGGACTCCCTTTCAATAAAATACTTCCAGCCTTTGCTGGTCTTAATCCGTAGATTACTTCTGCTAATTCCGTTCTACCTGATCCAACAACACCAGCAATTCCTACAACCTCCCCAGCATTTACCGTTAGTGATATATCCTGAAATGCATAACTCGATAAATTTGTTACCTCTAATATTTGTTTAAAATATTTCATAATGTTTTGAGGTACCTCTTTCTTCTCTTCATGTTTATAGTTTTTTGGCAGTAATCCCTCCATTAACATGTCATATGTATAATCTGATACATGCCCTTGGCTTACTATCATTCCATCTTGTAAAATAGCTATTTTATTCGCAATTTCAAAGATTTCTGGAAAACGATGCGTAATATAAATCATTCCGATTCCCTTTTTCTTCAAGCTTTTCATCAGCACAAAAAGACTCTTTATTTCGTGAGTTGTTAATGTCGATGTTGGCTCATCTAAAATAAGAATCTCAGCTTCTCTTATTAATCCTCTTAATATTTCTACTAATTGTTGCTGCGCAATTGATAATGAATCCCCAAGTTCATTCAATCTTATGCTCCACCCTAAACTCTTTATTAACTTTTTTACCTTTGTACGAAGCTCTTTCTTTCCAGCTTTTATCCCGATACATATATTTTCTTCGATTGTCATATGAGGAAAAATTAACGGTTCTTGTGGAATTAAATAAACACCATTACAATGCGCTTCTGCTGGATTCGAAAATCTTTGTAATACTCCCTTTACATACATTTCCCCAGTATCATAAGAGTATAAACCTGTTAATATCTTCATCAATGTTGATTTTCCAGCACCATTTCCGCCTACTAAAGCATATACATCTCCACGTTCTAATTCCAAAGTAACCCCATTTAACACAAGTTGATCTGAAAAAGATTTACTTACCTGTTTCACTTTTAATAAGGGTACATTTCCCACATCTTGTCACCTGCCTTTATACAGAACAATTTTTGAGAAAATGATTTTTTGTTCTACTTGTTTTGTAGCATTGTATATCCCTTTTTTCATATCTAGAACACATTTTTCTTGAACATTTTTACTACCTCTATCGGTATAAACAAAAAAGCCAACACATATGTTTAAGCATCGGTCAATTGTTGAAAGGGATGAAGAGGATGTCACAGCTAAACTTTGAAGAAAACTTGTTAACAAAAGTCGCTTGGTATTACTATAAAGATCATTTAACGCAGCAGGAAATTGCTTCATTGCTTCACATCTCAAGAAATAAAGTCGTTCGGTTATTAGATAAAGCACGCGCTGAAGGCATCGTTACATTTCATGTAAAAGGTACCGGTTTACATTGCCTAAGTATCGAGCGTGAACTTATTAAAAGATTTCACTTGCAAGATTCTTTTGTTATTCCTACCCCAATGGAAAATAACCCCAGTTCTTTAGGGAAAGCTGCTGCGCAATATGTAGAAACGCATTTACAGCACGGAGATTTACTTGGCATTGGTTGGGGAGAAACAATATCAAAAATGCTAGAAAACATCCATTTCGAATCATCAATGCAACTTTCTATTGTTACCCTTACAGGTGGCGTAAATCACTATCTTCCTAGAAAACAAAATTATTTAAATCACATGCAAGGAGAACTTCATCTCATTCCTACTCCATTTTTAGCATCTTCAACCGAAATGGCACAAAGCATTCTTTCAGAACCAACAGTCAAAGATATGCTACATGTCGCTTCGCTTGCCAATACAGCAGTCGTTGGTATTGGGGGCCTGTCTCAAGATGCAACGATTATAAAAGAAGATAAATTAACGCTTCGTGAAATGGCCTATATACGGAGTCAAAATGGTGTCGGAGATATTCTTGGACAATTTTACAATACACATGGAGAATTACTAGAACTTCCGCATCACGATCGCCTAATTGGTACACCACTTTCTATTCTTCGAACGATGAAACATGTAGTCGGTGTAGCTGGCGGTGAAGAAAAATTAGATGCAATTTACGGAGCTTTAAAAGGTGAATTCATTCATACATTAATTACCGATGAAGAAACAGCCCTCTCTCTATTAAGAAAGGAAGGTGAATCATAATGTCTTCTCTATTAGCTTATGACGCTGGAACTGGCAGTATAAGGGCCGTCCTTTTTGATTTAAAAGGAAATCAGCTTGCTGTAAGTCAAAAAGAGTGGATTCATAAGCCAGACTCTCGTTATCCTGGTTCTATGAATTTTGATGTGGTAGAGAACTGGAAACTCGTTCAAGAATGCACAAAAGATGCACTTCAAAAAATCAATATGAATCCTTCCTCTATTAAAGCCATTAGTGCCACAAGTATGCGGGAAGGTTTTGTTTTATACGATAAAGACGGTCATGAGATATGGGCATGTGCTAATGTTGATGGTCGTGCTTCTCATGAAGTAAATGAATTAAAACAAATTCGCGCTCATCTTGAAGAAGATTTATATGCCAAATCAGGGCAAACTTTCGCACTAGGCGCCTTACCTAGGCTATTATGGATTCAAAAACATCAACCTGATATATACAAAAACATTCATTCCTTTACAATGTTAAACGATTGGATTCTCTATAAGTTATGTAAAGTGTTACAAATAGATCCGTCAAACGGCTCTACGTCTGGTATATTTCATTTACAAAATAGAACTTGGGATAATTCGATTGCTGAACAATGCGGCCTAACTTTAACATTTGCTCCAAAAGTAAATGAAGCCGGTACAGTTATTGGTAATGTAACAAAACAAAGTGCAGAGCTCACAGGCTTACAAGTAGGAACACCAGTTGTTGCTGGCGGTGGTGATGCCCAAATGGCTTCGCTCGGATCAGGAGTCGTAAATCCTGAACAAACATTTATTTGCGGAGGTAGCTTTTGGCAACAAGAAGTAAATATAGCGAGTCCGCAAACTGATTCAAATGCTCGTATTCGTGTCAATTGCCACGCTATCCCTACACTTTGGCAATATGAAACAATTTCTTTTTTTCCTGGTCTCGTTATGAGATGGTTTCGCGACGCCTTTTGTCAGGAAGAAAAACAGCTTGCAGATGAACTTGGTGTGGATGCTTACGAATTACTAGAGGAACAAGCAAAACAAGTACCTGTAGGATCTTACGGTATTATTCCTATCTTTTCAAATGTAATGAATTATATCTCTTGGCGTCATGCTGCACCTTCTTTCATCAATTTAAGCTTAGATGCTGATAAATGTGGAAAGAAAGAATTATTCCGCGCCCTCGAAGAAAATGCTGCATTTGTAACACTCGGAAATTTAAAGCTAATAGAATCATTAACAGGAAAGTTTCCTTCTGAAGTGATATTTGCAGGTGGTGCTGCAAAAGGTAAACTATGGCCACAAATTGTTGCGGATGTTCTCGGGATTCCTGTCAAAGTACCAGTTGTAAAAGAAGCGGCCGCTTTAGGAACAGCAATTGCGGCTGGAGTTGGCGCTGGAATATATGACTCTATGGAAACAATCTCTCAGAAATTTGTAAAATGGGAAAACACCTATGAGCCGAATACTGAACATCACAAACTATATCAACAATTCTATCAAATATGGAAAGCGGTTTATGAAAAACAACTCCCCCTAGCAGATGAAGGATTCACATCACATATGTGGATTGCACCAGGTGCACTGTAACATATTACACAAAGGAGTGAACAATATGCTTAAAGTAAATGAAGATGATTTCTCCTATCGCTTTGGTAACCATGGTCCCAAATATTTAGTGAAAGGGCCTAACATTGACCTTGGCATTGTAGTCATTCAGCCTGGAAAAGAATTTCAAAATCATTATCATACAACATGCGAAGAAATTTTTTATGCCCTAGAAGGTGAAATTGATTTCTATATTGATAATGAAAGAGTCCCTGTAAAACAAGGTGACGTCTTACAAGTTCGTCCTCATGAATCTCACTATCTTATTAACCACTCAGATCAAATCTTTAAAGCTATCTTTATTAAGTCACCTCATTTACAAGAAAAAGATACTGTACACACAGAAAATCCAAATTTAACAAAGGAGTGATTTACAATGACTTGGGGATTTCAAAATCGATTACATACAATATTGCCTGATGGAAAAGCCGTTATGTTAGCGATTGATCACGGGTACTTCCTAGGACCAATTCACGGATTAGAACAACCATTGGAAACAGTGAAAAATTTACTTCCCTATACAGACTCCCTCTTTTTAACGCGTGGCGTTCTCAATTCCTGCATTCCTGAAGATTGCAAAACACCAATGGTTTTACGTGTTTCTGGCGGTCCAACTGTAGTTGGTAAAGATTTAGCAAATGAAACTATTGTTACACCGATTAAAGAAGCACTGCGGCAAAATGTAGTAGGAGTTGGGGTCTCTGTTTTTGTTGGATCAGATTATGAAACTCAAACTGTTACAAATCTCGCTAACGTCGTCTCTGAAGCACATGATTACGGCTTACCCGTTCTCGGTATTACAGCCGTAGCAAAGGAACTTCAAAAACGAGAAGCACGATTTTTAGCACTTGCATCACGCGTATGTGTTGAGATGGGTGCTGATATTATTAAAACGTATTACTGCGAAGGATTTGAAAAAATTACGGGCACATGCCCTGCTCCAGTCGTCATTGCAGGTGGACCAAAATTAGATTCGATTGAAGATGCTTTAACAATTACATATCAAGCATTGCAAGAAGGGGCAATTGGAGTTGATATGGGCCGGAACATTTGGCAATCTGAACATCCAGCTGCGATGATTCAAGCGATATATGGTATTGTTAAAAATGGATTGAGTGTAAAAGAAGCATTAGAATTATATGAAGATGTGAAGAATTAAAACGAAACTAGTAAAAAATATTCCTTTATAAAATGATGACAGACTAAATAGTAACATTTATGTCTGTCATTTTTTGTTAAAATAAGATTTAAAAGGAGGAATTACAATGAAACGAATGCCCTTTGAACGTCCAACAGATTATTATGATGAACGCATATTCCAAATTGATGAACAAATTTGTTCCTTATTAAAACAACGTAAAGAACTTTCAAATCAAAATCCAGGATTTCCACCTGATGAAGCTATATCTAATTGGGCAAAAAAATATGGATTTTATACAGATTATTTAAATTCATTATTCTCATCAATGAGAGATGAAAACTATTTTAAACCTCATGTTGAGCCAACTAAATTCAAGAGACATTTACCTGTTTTTAAATCCTTTGAACATGAAGAGAGTATATATACAGTAACCTATATTAGACAGTATTCCAATGCTAGCGTTATATATTTATACATAGATTGGGATCCAACAAATGAAACTCTTAATAATAGACATATAAGTAGTTTTTTCGAATTATCCATAAATAACACATATGATTGTCGAACAGAAGGTGGCGGTGGTACAGATGGACATATGAGCTTTAATTTCGTAGTTTCACCTCCTCTCCCTGACAATCCTTCAGGCATCAGTTTATTATTTAAAGAATCTAACATGCCTTTTGCGGACAAGTCAGCCAACCTTGAATTTGTAATCAAGTTAGACTGATACACTGTAATTTTAGTTTCCATAAACTATATAATAGCTATCTCATCAAAAAGAGCATTGAACCAGGGTTCAATGCTCTTTTTAATGTTTAATTGTAGTAATTTAAGACTGTTGATAAGCAGCCTTCGAAGACTTCACATAATACACCGCATGCTCTGCTTTAATAATATGATCTGGTTTTGGTTTCCCGCGACTTTCTCTATGTCCAGCTAAATGTTCTTCACTTGTCTCCCAGTTTTTCCATGCATCTTCAGATTCCCAGCGAATCAGTACAACGACTTCTTCGTCCCCTCTTCTCACCTTTTTAACAAGAACACTTAAGTCGATAAAACCTTCAAATTTTTCAATGATTCCTTCTCCAGTAAAATGTTGAACAACAAGATCTGAAGTACCTTCTTTCACTGTAATCGTTTTCGTTTCGATAAACATATACCCCACTCCCTTTGTATGTAAATATTCTAGTATTCTCCCATTATAATTAGTTATGATAATCATTTTCAATTATAATATTTCAAGCTGATTTTTCTTGAATAGATTCATCAAGAAATTTAAAGTATGGAAGTAGTATTCCAGCTAAAGAAGTTACACATATGATAGATCCAATTAATACATATAACGCCCTTACTCCCCATATTTCACTCAATGTTCCCCCAACTAGAATACCTAGTGGCATCACACCTCTTATTAAAAATAAGCGTACAGAAAATATTTTTCCTATCATATCATTTGGCACAGTTTGTTGACATATTGTCGTGTTATGAACATTAAAAAACGCCATACATACCCCCGCTACAACTTCAATGATAATCGCTAAAAATATGCTATGATTCAGTCCCAGTGAAATATATGTTATTCCCCCTATCAATAACGCTCCAAGCATTAGAAGACGTCTACTATGGTACTGCACTTTCCCAACAAGTATAGAACCAATTACATACCCAAGGGGAAAACCTGCCATAAAATATCCGTAATCAGCATAACCTACCGAAAGCTCCTCTATTATATACGGAAGATTGATAACCATAGTTACGCCAACTCCAAATTGAACAAATGTGAGAAAAACACCTAACCAGACGATAATGGGGTGCTTGAAATAATAGGTGAATCCTTCAATAGATTGCTTTAACCAACTTTTACGAACTGTTTGAGCTACTCTATGTTCCTGTATAAACAATAGTAAAGCACCACTTATAAATAGAAATAAACAAACGAAAAATAAAGTTAGTTTTACTCCTATAAACTCTATAACAATCCCGCCCAATACAGGAGCTAAAAACATCATAAGTCGAGCCATCCCATCAATATACGCATTAGCCGTCTGTAACTGCTCCTTATTCACAATTGTTGGTGTAATCGCTTGACTTGCTGGCACATAAAGAGGTGTAATCAGTCCAACTATCATTTGTACAACATAAACGTGCCAAACTTCTATATTGTTAACGCTCAGCATTGTAAGAGGTAGTAAAAAGGCAAATCCACGAGCCCACTGCGATAAAATCATAATCCACTTTCTACTCCACTTATCGATAAAAGGTCCAATTATAAGTTGTAAAAGGAGTGACGGGATCAGATACAGTAACCACATGCTTCCTAATGCCGTTTTAGAACCTGTTAATTGATACACAAGAATAGAGTTACATAAAGTTCCAAAAGAACCACCTAATTCTGAAATTGCACTACCAATCCACATAAAGAAAAATGATCGATTTCTTAATATATTTCCCACTAGCCACACCAACTTTTCTATTTATCTTTCCTTCTATTGTGTATGCTCTAAGGATAGTTTCTTCTCATTAGATGAATTCTTGAACATTCATTATTACCTATTCAAATAAAGTTCTAACTCTTTCGATATAGCCTCTAATGCTTTCTTTTTCAAAACATATTTTGCTTCTTGAATATCAACTAACTTCGCTGATCTTAAAATTTTCAAATGATGATGAATTGTCGATTTTCCAATATTTAATCGTTCCGTTATCTCTTGCAATGTACGATCTTTTTCAAACAATAATTTTACAATGCGCAATCTCGCTTCATCGCCTAACGCCCTATGTTTATGAACTAAAAAATAACTTGGCTGATATGGATCTTCTGGATTTATGCTTTCATTTGCGAGTGGGTAATGAAATACTTTTGTATCTTCAATATCCGCTTCAATATTCCAAGGTCTGTAGGTTAACTGAGGGATAAGCAGAACATGATGTACGCTTGGCTCTGGAGAATATGTAACACCACCTGTTGCCCACTCAACAAATGCTTCTGATTTCATCTTTTCATTCATTTTACATTTCGTTTCATAATCCTGGTGTAGTATACAAAGTAGCTTGTCTGCTTCAGGGGCAATAACAGCTTCATACCATCCTGTCATAACAGCAATAAGATGTTCTTTAAGTAACTGTATGTCCGCGTTACATATAAACTCAATATAAGTCGAGTAAAATTGATGATTGCGGGTTATCTCTTTTAATTCCTGCACCGCTTGCCCTTCTCTGTTTGCTGCCTTCCTTCTTGTTTCTTGATATTTATCTCCTACAAATGGAAGACATACATACTTTAAATCCACCTCTGATAGCGCGTTTATATGCTCAATAAACTGCGATAAATCGCTAAAATCTTTTTGATACAGTAGTTGTAACAACGCTTTCCACGTATTATGTTTCTCTACAAAATGTAAATGCTCTAACATCTCCATTGATAATGTTTCTCTAATCTCTTCCCACTCACTTTGAGATTTCTCTAACGTATCAATAAGTTTTTTATGCGTAATCGCCGCAATTCCAAGTGCACATTCAAAAAGTAATGAGTACTTTATTTGAACGTCATATGTTTCTCTTTTTCTACTTGTCAAATTCAATACTTCCATTTTTCCCCCTCCTTATTTTGTCATTACTTAAATTCTATAAATATCGAATTTAACCTTCTGTGATTTTAGAATTTTTAATATTTCATAAAAAAAGACGCATAGATAAAAACTATCCATGCGTCTTTTCTGCATTGATCATATGATATCAAGCACTATCCTCTCATAACCAAATCAGCTCTTTGTTTTGGACATTCCATTTTCAAATAAAAATCCTCTGCTTTCCAATATCTATTTTCAAACTTTGAAAGATTCTTTTGTGTCTCCTCACTTTCACGAAGAAACCTTTGTTCTCTTGGACAGTCTAAATACACCATATAATCAAAGAATTCCCTCCATTCTTTACGCTGAAGAAAAACTCCTTCAATTACGATAATGCAAAAGCCAGGAACTATTATTTCTCGCATCTTACATGAGTCCGTTTTATGATCATAGAACGGAAGACTGAACTGATTTTCCAACCTTAGTTTGTTAAAAAAGTTTTGCTGTAGCCACTCAACATCCCACTGTAATTTATAGTATTCATACCATTCTTCATGTGCAGTATTATAACGTTTATTACGTTCTACAATATGATCATCAATATGGAAAATATGAAACGGAATACCTTCTTTTTTTAACTCATCTTCCAGTTTCTTCACTAGTGTTGTTTTCCCTGAACGACTTAGACCATCTACACCTACAACAAACCGATTACTTGTATTTTCAGCAATGACTTTTACTACTGCATTTACATCCATTATCTCTTCCACTCTTCTTCCAGTAATGAATAGATTACAGTATCATGAGCAACATCATTTTGAATCATATATTTTCGAAGTAATCCTTCTTCTTTAAATCCAGCCTTTTTCAGTAATTTATGCGAAGCTTCATTTTCTGTATAAACAACTGCTGCGATTCGGATTAATTTTAGCGTTTCAAATCCATATGTAAGAATTGCTTGTAAAGCCTCAGATGCATATCCTTTTCCCCAATATGTATCATCTAGTTCATAACCAATCTCAGCCCGCTTATGATTTTGATTCATTAAATGAAATCCACATGTACCGATTAATTGATTTGTTCCTTTTAACTCGATCGCCCAGCGTAAAACATTACCCTCTTCATACCTTTTTCTAAAAGTCTGAATCATATTTTTCACCTGTTCCATATTTTGAAAAGAGTCCATTCCGAAATAACGTATGACAGATTCCTTTTCAAAATAACGAAACATCGCTTCTGCATCCAATAATGTTAGTTCTCTTAATACTAAACGCTCTGTTTCTATATTTGGAAACTTCATTTTCTTTCTCCTTCTACTCTAATGAACTACAAATTTCAATATAGTTACCATCTGGGTCAGAAACATAAGCAATCGTTTGTCCCCATGGTTTCGTTATTGGTTCCACTAATACCTTTACACCTTGTTCTCTAAATCTCGAAATTGTTTCGTTAACATCTTCCACAACAAATCCAATTTCAAAGTTAGAGGATTCTGATGTATCATTTGGAATCGATAATCCTGTTAACTCCCTTACGTCCTCTCTACTATTCATCGCTAAAATAGCGGCACCGGTATCAAATTCAATGTATGTACCATGTTCACCTTTTATTGGTAACTGTAAAATATCTTTGTAAAATTGTAGACATTCTTCATAATTCTCTACGTATAAAATGACGTATTTCATTTTTAAATTCATTCTCATTCCCCTTTCAAATCCCCTTCTAAAAATTCGACAAAAGGTTTAAAAAACCTTGTTTCTATCCAATTATAAATAACAAAAAAATAAGACCGATTTCTCGGTCTCAAGCAAGTTGGCATAAAACAGGAGATTGGTTTGGACATAACCAGTTCATACACTAATTATATTTTATTTTTTCTGAATTTTAAATATCTTTAGATACAATACTATCCTTATTCATATTGAGAAAGTTTTTAACAACAACTGCATAAACCAAACGAAATTCCTATAGCACC
>NZ_JBALQK010000299.1:0-8885 GCF_036965845.1 Bacillus sp. JJ1127
AATCATTAAGTAGCTCGCAATGATGCTTGTAACAAAAAATGAGACAAATAAGATGGGGAGGTTAAGTATATATTGTAACCAATGGATAGTTGTTTTTTTCAAATGTAATCATCCTCCTGAAACTGTTCCTCTTCCTAATTATATGATAAAAAGGCGAAAAATTCAAAATTATGTGAAATATTCTTTCTGTTTTCCAGGGGAATATTTCCAAGCTTGTCCGTATAAGCTAAAATAAAGTATAAATACTATCGTTATTTTTTAGTGATATATAAAATGAGATAAACGATAAGGGTGATGTACATGTGGCGAAAGCTTACCATTGTTATCGTATTGCTTTGCTTAGCGGGTTATGCAGTCTACGAACAGAGCGGAAAAAATAAAAAACAACTAAGCGAAGAACCAGTAAAAAGTGAAGCGGCGATGAAAGAAGTTATTGCAAAAAATGGAATTGAAGTGGGAAAGATTGCACCGGATTTTGAGTTATCAAAATTAGATGGTACAACAGTAAAGTTATCGGATTTGAAGGGTAAGAAAGTTATCTTAAATTTCTGGGCAACATGGTGCGGCCCTTGTCAGCAGGAAATGCCGGACATGGAGGCTTTTTATAAAACACATAAAGATGATGTCGAGATTCTTGCTGTAAATTATACGGTCTCAGAACGAGCGAATGGAGAAGAAAAGGTAAAGCAGTTCGCGAAAGAGAAAGGACTCACTTTCCCTGTTTTACTTGATAAGGATATAAGTGCTACAACGACATATAAAGTGATCACTATTCCAACTTCTTATTTTGTAGATACAAAAGGTGTAATTCAAGATAAATTTATCGGACCGATGACACAAAAAGAGATGGAGAAACGAATTGAAAAATTAAAATAATAGTCAGGAGACAGGATTGGTAAAAGACCATTTCTGTCTTTTCTTTTTCATCAAACAGTTTGTTCATGATATGATAAAAGAAATTTGAAAGATAATAATAATTTGAGGAGAGTATGTTGTGGGACATTTAACTTTGCCAGTGGACTATGTTGTTATTGACTTTGAAACGACAGGATTTAATCCGTATAGTGATCGGATTATTCAAGTAGCAGCGGTTCGATACCGTAATCATGAACTAGCAGATCAATTTGTTTCTTTCGTAAATCCAGAACGGCCTATACCTAGCCGTATTACAAGTTTAACAGGGATTACAAATTATCGTGTTTCAGATGCACCAACAATTCAGGAAGTTTTGCCTTTGTTTTTAGCATTTTTAGGAAAAGACACAATCGTTGCGCATAATGCTTCTTTTGATATGCGCTTTTTAAAGAGTAATACGAATATGCTTAGGTTATCGGAGCCTAAAAATAAAGTCGTTGATACGGTATTTTTAGCGAAAAAGTATATGAAGCATGCCCCGAATCATAAACTTGAGACTTTAAAAAGAATGCTCGGCATTCGTTTGAGTTCGCATAATGCACTGGATGATTGTATAACGTGCGCAGCGGTTTATCAAAAATGTGCAGCTATACAGGAAGAAGGACAAAAGAAAACGAAAAAAGAAGCGGTTGAAGAAGAAATAGTATGCACATTAATAAAAGAAATGTTTGTGAAGCACAATCGCGATATAGAATGGATTCGTAGTGTGAGTGTCGGAAGTTATTTAGATATTAAAGCTTTTTATCCGATTGTAAGGTTGAAGGTAAAAGGACGGAAAAAATATGTGCTAACGGAAAAAACGGAACAAGAAGTGTTAGAAATATGTACGAGTTTAAAATGCGAGCCAGCTTTAAAAAGTGAATTAGGTATAACGAGAATAATGATTGAAAGCTTAGATGACTTTACGAAGTTAGAAGGCTATATTTTGGAGGAATACGATTCAGTGTTGCGAGCTCTGCACGAGTATAAAGAAAATCAAGTGAATGCAGAGGAAGAGATTAAGAAGTATTTGAGTATAATGAAATAAAAAAATCCATTTGCAGTCTAGAGAAACTGCGAATGGATTTTTTGTGTACAATAAACTGTTCTTTATTAAAATATGAAGTTTTCTCATAAGTCTGATTAAAGAGTTTTTTATTTGTTCATACTAATAATAAGAAAGAGAAGGAGAAAGGATGAACAACATGAGAAGAAATCGTCGAAAAACATTCGAGGAACTTGTGAAGGAAAATAAGCGGCAACTACTAAGCGATCGTGATGCAATTGAACGGATTGAAGAACGAATTGAAAAACGTTATGAGATGAGGCTTTTTAAGCAAGCTGAATAATTCTTATCACTAGTATGATACTAGTGATAAGGAGGCGATAACGATGGGTAATCCAAAAAAGAATCCAAAAGACTTTGCACCGAACCAAATTGGAACGCAATCAAAAAAAGCTGGTGGAAATAAAGGCAAACAAATGCAAGATCAGACTGGAAAACAACCGATTGTTGATAACGGTTAAAGAAAAGGAGAATGTTTTCATTCTCCTTTTCTTTATGTGTGTACATAATCTAATTTGTTTTTGGAAAACTAACATGGTATGTATATCTCAATTAGGAGGGAAATAGCATGGCAGAGCAATATAAAGCGAATCCAGATGACAGAAGTGACAATGTAGAAAAGTTACAAGAGATGGTACAAAATACGATTGATAATTTTAATGAGGCAAAAGAAACTGCAGAGGTTTCAAATGAACAAGATCGCGCTGCAATTGAAGCAAAAAACCAACGCCGTTTAGAAAGTATTGATTCATTGAAAAGTGAAATAAAAGATGAATCTGAATATAATGGGTAAAAAGGCTGACAATCGTCAGCCTTTTTTTGTAACTGAGAAATTTTCAGTAAGTAAACGCCAATTTTGCGGGAAAGGAAGACCAATTTTCCAATAGCTAATACCGCGTATGCCTTGCTCTTTAATTAAATTAAATTTACTTTGGACTGACCGTGCATCTTCAAACCATACTTCATGCTGCACACCATTTTCATTAAAGTAATTAAAGTGTGGTGCTTGAGCAGTGAAATCATAGCGAATTGGAACGTTATATTTACGAGCAAGGGCAACAGCTGAGACCGAACTAACAGCTTTTGCAGGAGGGTTCCCTGCTTTAAACGGAAGTGTCCAGTCGAAACCATATAAGTTTTGACCCATCATAATTTTGTGCGGTGGCATTTGAGATTTTGCATATTGGATTACCTGTTTTACAGGGCCAATAGGAGAAACTGCCATTGGCGGTCCGCCTTGCCATCCCCAGTCATAAGTCATAATCACGACAAAGTCGACAATTTCTCCTTGTGCTTTATAATCATGCGCTTCAAAAAATTTGCCTTTTTGTTTTGAACTTGTTTTTGGGACAAGTGTCGTACTTAACGTATATCCTTCAGGTAATCTTGCTTTTACACTTCGTAAAAAGCGGTTGTATGCTTCACGGTCTTCTGGAGCGACATTTTCGAAGTCGAAATGAATATCACGCATACCGTATTTCTCAGCTGTTTGTAGAATGTTAGTAATAAACTTATTTTGAATGGTAGTGCTTCTTAAAAGAACAGATGCTAATGCAGTGCTGAAGTTCCCATTTTCGATATTCGTAATAACGAGCATCGGGATTGTTTGTCCTCGCCTAGCGAGCTCAGCAATTCTAGCGGTTTCGGTTGGCTCTTTTAAAGTTCCATCTCTTTGTGCTTCAAAGCTGAAATAAGCCAAATATGTTAAATAAGGATTAATAGCCCGCGTAGCATTTACTAAGCTTTCTTTAATAGGTACCGTGGAAGGTTGCAAGTAGGCGATAGATTCTATCGCTCGTTTTGAGCCTTGTGGTACATATAATTGTTGCCCAACATGGAGAACGGATTTTAATGATAGATTATTAACTTTTGCTAAGCTGGCGAGAGGAACGTTATATGTTTGAGCAATTCGATAAAGACTGTCGCCTGGCTGTACGTAATAATTATTTCCTTTCGTATTTACAATGAGTGCCTGACCAACAACGAGTGTTTCAGCGGGATTCAGTCCATTATCTTTTACAATTTCTTCAGGTGTAGTGCCATATTTTGTTGCTAAACTATATACGCTATCACCACTACGAACGGTTACAATTTGAATCATATACTTGCTCCTTTCAGTAAAAAGATCCACCGTTTCTATTTTATTTTTGATTTCCCTGTATTATGATTAAATGTATGCAAGGAAACAGAAGTGTGAAGGAGATAGTGATATGTTTGTAGCAGAACATGAAATTGAAATCCGCTATGCGGAAACGGATCAAATGGGTGTTGTTTATCATTCAAATTATTTAGTATGGCTTGAACTAGGGCGTACGAAATTGATACAAGAATTAGGATTTTCATATATTGAGATGGAGCAGGAAGGAATTATTTCTCCCGTATTAGATTTGCAAATTTCATATCGAAAAGCAATGCGTTATGGAGAAAAAGCAATTGTGAAAACGTGGATTGATTCAGTTAGTCCCCTTCGTGTTATATATGGATATGAAATTTATAATGGTGATGGAGACCTTTGTATTACAGCTACAACAACAAATATTTGTGCGAAAAAAGAGGGTTTTCGTCCTGTATCCTTTAAGAAACTATATCCTGAGTGGTATGCAAAATATGAGGAAATTAAGAAAAAATAAAAAAGCGTGGCGAAAGCCACGTTTTTTTATTTTTCATAATTAAATTGTGGGAAGTCATCACCATCATTAAAAGTAACGGATAGGTCGTGTCCATCAAAGAACCATTCATCATCACCTTCAACGAAGAAAGTGATGCCTTCTTCCTGAATTTGAACAGCTGGATGTGCAGGGTCATCTTTACGGATTCCTAAAGAAAGACCTTTTTGTACAGTACTGCAACCACCATATTGTACGAAAAAGCGAAGCATATCGCCAGATTGTAAGTTTAATTCATCTTTATACCAATTTACTGCTTCTTTTGTTACGGAAAGATTCATGTATAGTTCCTCCAAATTATGTTGCTTTTTCTTTAGTATAAAAAATAACGCAAAAAGACGCTATTAATATGCTTTGCGTTTTCTTTTTGCGTTATGTGGGCTACAATCTTACTTTTGTTTCTTTGTAAAATTTGCTTTCGGTTCAGTTTTATTTATAATTCGTCCAATATTTGCACGGTGTCTATAAATAACCATACCAGCTACTAAACACATCGCAACAATGAAGATCTTATCCCCGTTAATAATCGATGCGATAACAGCGAAAATAGCTGTTACCATAGAAGAAAGTGACACGTATCTTGTTGTAAATAGAAGGGTGAAAAAGACAACGGCTAATACTAAAAAAACAACTGGTGCATAGCATAAAAGTACTCCAGCAGTAGTTGCAACTGCTTTTCCACCACGGAATTTTGCAAAGATTGGATATATATGTCCAAGAATTGCAGCTAATCCAAACCAAAGAGGATGGATATGTAAGCCGAAAATTAGCGGCAGACCTGTTGCTAACGTTCCTTTTAAAATGTCGGAAATTGTAACGATAAAACCAGCTTTTTTCCCTAGTGTACGAAAAGTATTCGTTCCTCCTAAATTACCGCTACCATGCTCGCGAATGTCGATTCCATAACCAATTTTCCCAACAACAAGTGCAGATGGAATCGAGCCGAGTAGATAGGCAACGACCAATAAAAGATATGTAATAAGCATAAGTTCAGTCTCCTTTATTCAAATGTGTTGATAAAGGGTAAAAAGAGTTTTTCCCGTATATTGTACCATACATTTGTAAAGAGCACATTTTTTTTGTAAATGAAAATTCAATGTTTCTTAAAAAAACTTTCACAGGAATGTTACATTTTTCACAGAACCAGTAGGGCTATATGTTGTATCATTTCGTTAGAGAAGTGACAAGATATAGTTGGAGGGTTAAGTAATGCTGAAACAAAGTATACATGGAGAAGAACTTGTAAAGATTTTTGAAACGATTGTCCACAGTAATGAACAAGACTTAATGCAAGAAAATGCAAATGTTGATGGACGATCTCCAATGGGAATGATGGGAACATTTGCATCGGAGAGTGCGAAATATTATGCGGTGGAATATTTACTTTCCGAACAAGTAAAAAAAGCAATAGATCAAAATATAGTATACCCACATGATTTAGATTTTTATGCGACAGGTACGACAACATGTTCTCAAATTCCTTTAGCGCAAATGCTTGAAAAGGGATTTCATACAGGGCATGGACATATGAGGCAACCACAAGATATTAAAAGTGCGTTGGCGCTTGCTTCAATTATTTTTCAAGCAAATCAAAATATGCAGCACGGTGGTCAATCATTTGCATTATTTGATATTGATTTAGCACCATATGTAAGAAAAACATTTGAAAGAAATAAAAAACGATTAGCAAACTATCCATTAACAAAAGAACAAGTAGAAGAATTTGCATGGAAGGAAACAGAAAACGATACGTATCAAGCTTGTGAAGCTTTTATTCATAATTCAAATAGTATGCATAGCCGAGGTGGTGGTCAAGTTCCGTTTATTTCGATTAACTACGGAACGGACACATCAAAAGAAGGCAGATTGTTAGTTAAACAATTATTACGAGCAACGCAAGCAGGGTTAGGAAAAGGCGAAACACCGATTTTCCCTATTCAAATTTTCAAATTGAAAAAAGGTGTGAATTTTGAAGAAAATGATCCGAACTATGATTTGTTTGAATTGGCACTAGAAACGACAGCTGAACGATTGTTCCCGAATTTTTCATTTTTAGATGCACCGTTTAATGCAGTCCATTATGATGGTCGCCCTGAAAGTGAAGTGTGTTATATGGGATGCAGAACTCGTGTTATGTCTAATATTCATGGAGAAGAAACGGCAATTGGAAGAGGGA
Source organism: Bacillus sp. JJ1127 (assembly GCF_036965845.1). Lineage (NCBI taxonomy): Bacteria > Bacillati > Bacillota > Bacilli > Caryophanales > Bacillaceae > Bacillus > Bacillus sp. JJ1127. The sequence continues at coordinate 6,803 of NZ_JBALQK010000299.1, forward strand.
ATTTATCGTTTACTTCCATCAATCTAGTGAAACTAGCATTCATGAGCGGTTCAAAAGAGGCGTTCTTTGAGATGTTAAATGATTATGTAGATCTTGGTATTTGCCAATTGCTAGAAAGATTTGCGTATCAATGTACAAAAAAAGCAAGAGATTTTCGGTTTTTATATTCACAAGGAGTATGGCGAGGCGGAGAGAAACTGCAGACTGAAGATTCTGTTGCAGAAATTTTAAAACAAGGAACATTAAGCATTGGTTTTATTGGTCTTGCAGAATGTTTAGTTGTTTTAACAGGGAAACATCATGGAGAAGATAAAGAATCATGGAATCTTGGATATGAGATTGTTACCTTTATGAGACAGAAAATGGATGCAGCAATGGAAGAACATCAGTTGAATTTCTCTTTAATTGCAACGCCTGCAGAAGGACTATCAGGTAAGTTTGTTAAAAAAGATCGAGAAGAATTTGGAATGATTAGCGGTGTAACAAATCATAATTATTATACAAATTCATTTCATATTCCGGTGTATTATAACATTCAAGCGATAGATAAAATACGTTTAGAAGGGCCATTTCATGCACTTTGTAATGGTGGGCATATTACGTATATTGAATTAGATGGAGCAGCAGTTCATAATCAAAAAGCCTTAAAACAAATCGTGCAGGCAATGGCGCAATATGGAGTAGGATATGGGTCAATTAATCACCCTGTCGATCGTTGTAAGTGCTGTGGTTATCATGGTGTCATTCGTAATGAATGTCCAAGTTGTGCAAATGAGGACGAGCATGAGATAGAAAGAATTCGTCGCATTACTGGATACCTTGTAGGAGATATGTCCAAATGGAATAGTGCAAAACGTAGTGAAGAAGCGGATCGGGTGAAACATAAATGAAAGTTATGAACATTATTCATGATAGTGTAGTAGATGGGGAAGGATTGCGGACAGTCGTGTTTTTTGCGGGCTGTCCGCATCGTTGTATAGGCTGCCATAATCCAAAGTCGTGGAATATTTGTAATGGAACAGAAATGACTGTGGAAGAAATTGTAAAAGAGATTACCGAAAATCCGCTCACTGATGTAACATTTTCAGGTGGAGATCCATTCTTTCAAGCTGCGGAAGTGAAAAAGGTAGCAAAAGCTGTGAAGGACTTGAAAAAAAACTTATGGATTTACACTGGTTATACGTTAGAAGAGATACAGAGTTCCCGAAATAATGATATGATAGAGTTGTTACACTATGGGGATGTTTTGGTCGATGGAAGGTTTGAACTCGATAAAAGAGATTTAACACTTCCATTTCGCGGAAGCTCCAATCAACGTATTATTCGATTGAAAGAGTAAAAAGGCGGGATAGGTTAGATGAATAAAACAGTATTACTTGTTGAAGATGAAAGAAGATTACGCGAAATTGTTAGTGATTATTTTCGCAGTGAAGGCTTTGAAGTGATCGAAGCAGAAGATGGAAAACAAGCGTTAGAATTATTTGCTGAACATACAATTGATTTAATTATGTTAGATATTATGCTGCCAGAAATAGATGGTTGGTCTGTTTGTCGCCGTATCCGGAAAGAATCGGCAGTGCCAATTATTATGATGACAGCACGTTCTGATGAAGATGATACATTACTAGGTTTTGAACTGGGAGCGGATGAATATGTAACCAAGCCCTTCAGTCCGAAAGTATTAGTAGCTCGTGCAAAAACGTTATTAAAGCGTGCTGATGGAGCAGTAGGGGTTGCTGAAGAAAACGTAATGTCTATGGCTGGAATCGATGTGAATCGACTTTCACGAACAGTATCTGTAAATGGAGAAGAGGTTATATTAACGCATAAAGAATTTGAACTTCTTGTTTATTTAATGGAGAACAAAGGGATTGTATTATCACGTCAACATTTGCTGGATCAGCTATGGGGATATGATTACTACGGTGATGATCGTACAGTAGATACACATATAAAAAAACTACGTAATAAATTAGGTGACAAAGCCAAGCATATTGGAACTGTTATTCGGGTTGGGTATAAGTTTGAGGAATAGTTTTTAAATACTATGTAATAGAAAAAACGATAGAAAAGCTTTCCTTTT
>NZ_JBALQK010000299.1:8974-9164 GCF_036965845.1 Bacillus sp. JJ1127
TTTTGGTTGGAAGAGAGGATCCGTCCAAGGATAGAAGCGGTCCGTGCCTTTTTTAGCCCCATGCCGAGTGAAAACAGAGGGAGAAAACGAGTGGAGATCTCTTTTTATTTTCATAGCAGCGAGTAGTAAAATGGTGTGAAATCAATATATAGTGGAGAATGGATAGAAAAACTTTCCTTTTTGGTTGGAA
>NZ_JBALQK010000300.1:0-9806 GCF_036965845.1 Bacillus sp. JJ1127
ATGGATTTATATAGTAATTTTAAAGAAGGCCAGTGAAGTAGGTGAATGTTTATGCCATCCATTGTTGGCAACCTTATCGTCCAAAACAGTAACGGCTCTTTTAATTTAGGTGATTTTTATAACGTCTCTCCAAAAGAAAATACAAAATCCTATAATGGTTCAGGAGCATCAAATGTTGCTTTTGTCATCAATACTTTCAACGGTGTCAGCGCAACGAATACATTTGACGCAGATGTTGCAGATCAAAATCAAATTGGAACAGTGTAAAAAGAGTAGAAGGGCCGCCCTCCTACTCTTTTCATTTTTTATCCCGCTATTTGCAGGCAGAAGTGTTCATCAGCTGCAAGCAAATTCATTCTTCTTATACTTCATCCACACGCAGTATGTGATTACCATCAAAGAAATATAAATACTTTTCCTTTACAGGATGATGTAAACTCTTTTCTAACGCTTTTGCGTATAATGAAAGTTGCACTTTATATCGATCTTCTAAAATAGGTCTTGCCTGTTCATATCCACCTGGAAAACGCCCTTCTATTGTATCGGTTTTGAAATCAATTAATACAATCCCATCTTCCTCTTCTATCATGCAGTCAATAACCCCTTGGACAAGCACAGATTCTCCGCTTTTCTCCTGCCAATTTTGATACGCTTCTTCTGCTGAAAGCATCATCGTAAATGGAACTTCACGTTCTACACTTTTCGCTGCTAATACCCTTTTTCCAATCTCCGTATCAAAAAAGTCTACAATGCGGTCGATCGCTATTTCTTCTGCTTGTTCAAATGTTAGTAATTCTTTATTTACCATTTCTGCAATTTGTTCCTGAATGATTTCTGCTGTAATTGGTTTCTTCAAGTCCACATGTTGCATAACGGCATGGACAGCTGTTCCACGCTCAGCATACGTTAATCCTTTTTTCTCCATAAAGCGCGGACGCGTTTTTATAGGCGCTCGAAGTTTTTTAATAAAGGCGTTGTCACTTCCGTCTTCCGATTGATAATTTCGCTTTATCTCCGTAACAGACTGCTTGGCACGGTGGACTGTTGCTTCTTCGTATTCGTATTCCCACGTTAACCGATCGTATACCTCTTCTTTTCGTTCACTCTCTAGTGGAACGGGGATTTTCTCACGAAGTGCTTCTAATAGTTCTTGCTTTTCTTCTTGCACTGGTTCTGGTGCAAGTAGACTCTTTCCATCAACAACTTCTACTTTCCAACTCGCATTATATTCATAAATTTCATTTGGAATTGTTCCTTGACCTAATTCTAGAAGTATTTCACTATCTCGATGCCTGTATAGTGACGGTGCAATCCAATCTAAATAGCAAGATGCCCCAGCACGGACGTAATCTGGTAATAACCACTCTGTATGTTCCCTAGCATCCAGCCATTTCTCCATTTCTTTCTCTTTATCTTTCACCGTACCGATTAAAATCAACTTTTCTTTCGCACGTGTTAAAGCAACATATAATACGCGCATCTCCTCTGCAATCAGTTCCATCTTCATCTTACGTTTAATCGCTAATTGCGATAGCGTCGTATATTTAATTCTTTTACGCGGATCAATAAATTGCGAACCAAAGCCAAAATCTTTGTGTAACAAGAAGCGCTTCATTAAATCTTGCGTATTAAAACGACGACCAAGTCCTGCTACAAATACAACCGGAAACTCTAAACCTTTACTTTTATGAATCGTCATAATCCGAACAACATCTTCTTGCTCACCAAGCGCTCTTGCAGTTCCCATATCATCACCGCGCTCTAAAATACGTTCAATAAAACGTAAGAAACGGAATAATCCGCGGAAAGATGTTGCTTCATACTGTCTTGCCCGATCATATAATACGCGTAAATTAGCCTGTCTTTGTTTGCCAGCTGGAAGACCGCCAACGAAATCATAATAACCTGTCTCACGATATACTTTCCAAATTAAATCAGAAAGAGACTGTTGGCGTGCAAATTCGCGCCATCCTTGAAGTAAGTTATAAAACCACTCTAGTTTTTCATGCAGTTCCTTCTCTTCTTCAAGTGGTGCTCCTTTTAAGAATGAACGCATCACTTCATAAAACGAGCCTTTCTTTCCATGAGCACGAAGCGTTGCAAGTTCTTCGTCATTTAGTCCAACAATCGGTGAACGAAGTACAGCTGCGAGCGGAATATCTTGCATCGGATTATCAATAACACGAAATACATTCATCATAATATTTACTTCTGTCGCTTCAAAATAACCAGTCGCAAGATCAGCATATACCGGAATTCCTTGTAACTTTAACTCTTCCATAATTTGCGGAGCCCACGGCATGGAGCGAAGTAAAATAACGAAATCACGGTATTGTACCGGACGCATACTATCAGTTTTACGGTCATACACTTCATAACCTGAATCAACCATCGCTTTAATGCGCTGCGCCATAAGACGAGCTTCTAGCTGTGCTTTTTCTACTTCTGCACCTTCTTCTCCATCTATTACTTCTTCTTCAGTTTGCTGAATGCATAATAGTTCAGCCGCTACATCTTCACCTTTTGGATAGCTAGCACCTAGCTTTAATTCAGCGTCAGCGTCATAGTCAATCTCCCCAACTTCTTCGCCCATAATTTGTTTGAAAATAAAGTTCGTACCTGCTAGTACTTCATGACGGCTACGGAAGTTTTTCGCTAAATCAATCTTCATTCCGCCGTCTAATCCTTCTGGTGTAAAGCGTTTATACTTTCCTAAGAATAGTCCTGGTTCTGCTAGTCGGAAACGATAAATTGACTGCTTCACGTCCCCAACCATGAACAAGTTTCCTTCACTCTCAGAATCTTTCGTTACGAATTTAATAATCGATTCTTGTACGAAGTTCGTATCTTGATATTCATCGACTAGTACTTCAGCAAATTTATTACGATATTGTAAAGCTACTGCTGATGGCTTCATTTCACCTTCTTCACTTTGCTCGCTTAAAATTTGTAAACAGAAATGCTCTAAATCTGTAAAGTCGACCATTCCTTTATCTCGCTTAATAGCTTGGAAACGATCTGTAAATACTTTTACAAGCTGAACGAGTTTTTCTAATACAGGATGCATATCTTGGAAATCCCGCAAGAAACTTTCTGGCCTACGGCTAAATAGTTCTTCTTGTAATTTCTTCACTTCATCTTTCGCTTTATTACGAAGAGAATCTACTTGTTTTACAACATCTTCGTTATAATCACTTTTCTTAATACGCTTTAACGTTTGCCAAGATACATTTTGCATCGCTTCATAAACGCTTGTCCACGATTCACGAGCTGCGCTTGATAACGTTTTAAGTAAAGCTAAATCTGTTTGTAAAGTTTCAACGCGCGGTGCTGGACCGTCAGGAAGCATCGCAAGTTCCATCGCTTTACGAATATGCCCTTCCGCTGTGTCAAGCTGGAATTTTACATCTTCTAATAAGTAAGAAGCGTACACTAAATCTTCTATCGTTTTTCCTTCAATGTCATATGCTTCTACTAATTTATCAAGCCACTTCTCTGGATTTGGGTGTGCTCTTGATTCTGTATGAAGCGCTAAAATCATACGTTGTAAGTCATCATCGCTACGATCGCTCGTATAACGATCAACAAGTTCAAAGAATATCGTATTATCTTCTATTCCATACTCTTCTTCTAATATGTCATCTAGTACTTCTTCTTTTAATAACTCATTTTCTGTTTGATTCGCAATGCGGAAGCGAGGATCGACATCAAGCATGTAATAATATCCTCTAATCACTTGTAAACAAAATGAGTGGATAGTTGAAATGGAAGCTTTATTTAATAAGCTAAGCTGTTTTCTTATATGCTGTGAGCCTGGCTCATCAATTAATACTTTTTCTAACGCTTCCCCAATTCGGTTTTTCATCTCTTGCGCCGCTGCATTCGTAAATGTTACAACGAGCAGGCGGTCGACATCGACTGGATTTTCTTCGTTAATAATCTTTTTAATAATACGTTCAACTAGTACCGCTGTTTTCCCTGATCCAGCTGCGGCTGCAACTAAAATATCACGTCCGTTCGCTACAACTGCTTTCCACTGATCATCTGTCCATTGACTACCTTCTGGTTTTTCAGGCCAATTTTCTATCATTCTCCGCCAATCTCCTCTCTTATTTTCTCCATCGCTTCACTATCTTTCATATCTTTTAACGTACGGAATTGATTATCTTCAAGTGACTCATCAAATTGACAAACAGATTTGAAGTTACAGAACGTACATGCCGCTTTATTCCCCATTTTATACGGCGCAATATCGATAACACCTTCTGTAATGTCTTTCCCGATATTTTCAAACGTATGGTGGACATATTTTTGAAGTACATTAAACTCTTGCTCACTTGCAATGCTAGAACGCGCACTAAAACTACCGTCTTTTTTCAACCCAGCAGAAATAATATCAGAGCTTCCTGTTGTAAGTTTGTTATCCATTAAACGAACAACATCAGCATCTCCTAACACGAGCCCTTTCATTTTAAATTTCTTTAAAATTTCTTTTTCAATTTCTTCTTCAGACGCGTCTCCTTTCATCTCAACGATCGGGTTATGAATATGGAAGTACAGTACGCCCGCAGGTGATGCAGTACCACCCTTTTTCATCCACGTATTCGCATTTGAAATAACGACATCTAAATACGTTAACATTTGAAGTGCTAATCCGTAATATACTTCCGTTAAGTCTAACGCTTTCGAACTTGATTTATAATCAATAATACGAAGGAACGTTCCGCTCTCATCTTCCGCCTTATCAACACGATCAATACGGCCAACAACTTCCATCTTCACACCATTTGGCAACGCGAATTCCATTGGCGGAAGTGATCCAGTACCGCCCATACCGAACGGCACTTCTAAATCAACTGGTACAAAGCCACTCGACTTCGCATGTTCACGAAGAATAAGCGAAGTACGGAAAATGATTTGTTGTAGTTTTTGTTTTAAATAGAAATGACGGTTTGAACTTAATAAAATTTGTCTTTGTAGTAACGGCGCAATTTCTTCTATTACTAAAACAGAAAGATGCTCACACTCTTTTATTGATAAATCCGCCCACGTACGGTTTTCACGTAATAGCTTGTCTGCAATTCTCTTCAGGGCTGCATGGAATAGTTCACCGATATCTGGCGCATCAAGTTTGAAAATATCACGCTCTCTTAGCGATAAACCGTGCTGCGCAAAATGAGCGTACGCACAGCGATTAAATAATTCCATACGAGAGACGCTTCCTTTTATTTTATCTCCATATAAATCTATACTTACAGATGTGCTTAACTTCTGTGCACGATTTCGGTAAAACAGACTTGATAATACACGGCTACTTTTTTGCTTCCATTCATCTGAAGTAACGTAGAAGTTATATACGTCCCACCAAAAATCTAAATTGCCTTCAAATCCGTATCGCTTCCACGTTTGCAGTTGCTGCATTACATATGATAACGTCACTTCTGGCGTTGCTACGTATGAGATTTGTTCCGAACGAGATAAGTCATTTACGTCATTCGTTATAAACGATTCTTTCACATCAGGGAACATTCTTTTTATTTTCTTAATAAAGCTAGAAGCAAGTAACGTCTTTCCTTCTTCATCTGCAAGTGGACAAGAAATGTATAATTTCTCAGATGCTCTCGTCACCATTTGGTACATGACGAACTGTTCTTCTAATAAAGTTTGTCTCGTTGTTGGTGCTAATTCGATACCTGCAGCGCTAAGAATATCTCTTTCTTCATCAGAAAGCATGCCTTCATCCATAGGTGCTGCTGGAATCACCCCTTCATTTACTCCAATAATGAATGTCGCTTTAATATCTGATAATCTAGAACGATCGATATTGGCAACTAATACTTGATCTAACGACGGCGGAATGTTCGCGAATTGAAGCGCTTCAAGACCTGTCGACATTACGTCCGTAAACATAGCGAGTGACATTTTCTCTTCACCAAGCATCTCAACGAACGTATCAAGAAGACTCATCACTTCTTCCCATACTTGCTCATGGTCTGTCGCAAATAAGAAATCTCCACTTTCTTCTGCACGAATACGTAATTCCTCTAGTTTTTTCGGAACGTCAAGCTCCTCTAAAAATAAGTACACAGCTTCGCACATTTGCATAACTGTTCCGGCACGCTTCAGTCTTTTTTGCATGCGAATAACTGGCGTTCTTACAACGTCACGAAGTCGATTTATTTTCTCTTCCATTTCACGTTCACTATCTGTTATTGTCCCGCTTGTATCATCAAGAGAACGGTAACGTCGATACATCCACGGCTCCTCAGAAGTCCACCTCTTTCCTTGTACACCGTATGCTAAACAGTAGTTTTCAAACTCATCCATCTCTTCACGCATCGCTTCTTTTCTTACGTCTAGTGGATATAAAAGTTCTGTTTTAATGCAGCGAAACACCGCATCATAGCGCCAATTTCCGCTAATAATTTCTAATGCAGAACGAATGCATTCTACTAACGGATGGTGTGACATCGGGCGTTTTTCATCGATGAAATGCGGGATGTTATAATCCATAAATAATGTTCGCAATACATCGTAATAACTTTCTCCGTTACGAAGAAGTACTGCGATATCTCGGTAACGATAATCTTCATCCGCTACAAGTCTTCGAATTTCACGTGCAACGCCTTCTACTTCAGCTCGTAAATTAGCTGCTGTACTGATCGTTACACTCGCTTCTCCGTGAAACTTTTCATTTGGACGTGCTTCGTAATGCGTTTCTAAATGTGCTAATGCCGGAGAATGAAACCGCGGCTGTTCCATAAGTGGAACCGTCTTTTCAATTTCTATTTTCTCTTCACGTGCTACTTGTTTTACTTTTTCATACGTTAACGTCGTTTCATAAAATAAATCGAGCTCATTTACTGGCTGTGCTAACGTTTTTTCATCTATCGTTAATGTTATTGTTACTCTAGTCCCTAATCTCATTAATCCTCTAACAATTTCTAGCTCTTGAGGAGAAAATGAATGGAATCCATCTATATAAATTTCCGCACCATTTACATAGTCAGACTGCGGAAGTTTTTCTACAAGCAACTGTAAATAATCTTCTGAATCTAAATATTTTCCAATTAAAGCTCGTTCAAAATCATCATATAAAAGCTGAAGATCGTATACTTTATTCGCTAGTAGTTTTTGCTCTGCACTACTGCTGTGCGCATCTAATTGTTGCCACATTTCATATACGTTAGATGGCGTCACGTTATAACGTTTAAACTCCGCAATCATGCTACCAAGGTGTTCAAAGAAACCGTTTTGCTCTGCTGCTTTTTGAAACACGGATAGTCCATCTTTACGCGACTCTACAATTTTGCGAAGTAACATATGCACACCCGCTTCATCAATATGAAGACGACTTGCACCACCCACTTCTTGCAAAACCTTCCACGCTAACCTTGAAAAACTAAAAACTTGTGCCCGAATAGAACCTCTTACATCTTCACTTCCTATTAACGCTTGTTGCGCTTGGAATGTCATTTGCTCTGGCACAAGATATAAGATTGTTTTACCTCTTGGGCGCTGCTTTAACTCTGTTTGCACTTCATGTAAACAAAGCGTGCTTTTTCCACTTCCAGCTCTACCAATTACAAATCGAAGTGACATGCAATTCCCCACCTTTCATTCACATAACGAACGTTAGTTTGCTATTATCATTTTATTATAGGACAATAAAAAAGACAAACAGCGGCTGCTTGTCTTTTTATTTCCTACGTTAGGATACATCATTTCATTAACCTTTTGAAAAATTCGTTTGCAAATCACGAATCGGCCAATATCGTAAATCTACTTTACCGACAACAGTATCTGCTTTCACAAAACCAAACTGTCTACTATCCCAGCTACCGAGGCGGTTATCACCAAGTACAAAAATATATCCCTTTGGCACAACCTTTTCTCTCGTTGATTCTTCTAGCGTAAAATCTCCCGTCAGCTGATGCCCTTCCGCTTGCTGCTTATATGTTTCCAAATAAGGTTCATCCATAAACTTTCCATTTACATACAGCTTATCATGCTTATATTCAATTTGATCACCTGGTAAACCAATAATTCGCTTTACATAATCTTCTTGTTTATTCGCATGAAATACAACAACATCAAATCTGTTCAATTCCCCGACTTGATAGCTAACTTTATTCACAACAAGCATATTCCCATCTTGAAGTGTCGGCATCATTGACTTCCCCTCTACAACATACGTTGAGAAGAAAAACGTTCGAAAAAAAACAGCTAATAGCACACCTATAAAGATTGTTCTCATCCACTCTAGGCTTTCTTTTCTCAAAGCTCGCTTCATCTGCCTCTCCCCTCACCTTTTTCGATAATGAAGATGTATTTACAGTGAAGTCTAGTCTTAATGCAGTTCTAATTTCACTTCAATTTTCTTACCGATATACCATAAAATAAAGATAACACCTATGACAACAACTGTTTTCACAGGATTATGGATAAAAGAAGTTAAATCATGGCCGATATAACTTAGAATAAAAATCATTACTAGTTTCCCGAATGCTAACGCTAATCCAAATTGTTTTATACTAATACGCGATAAACCAGCGACTACATTAATAAGTGCAGACGGCGTAAACGGAAAACAAAATAGTACAAAAATAGGCGCGAATCCTTTTCTTTCAATCCATCCCATTGCACTTCGTACTTTCGCATGTTTATTTAAAAAGGAAAAAAAGCGACTCCGACCAAAACGACGAATAACAAAAAAAACAATTAACGCACCAAGAACTGAGCCGAACCATGAATAGAAAAAACCAAGCCATAAACCAAATGCAACGGCATTTGCCATTACAAACACTATGAGCGGCAATGCTGGGATAAGCGCCTCTACCATTGGTAATCCAATACCAAGAATCGGTCCAAACGCTCGGTAACTCTCGACAAGATGATCCATGTTTTCTACTGAGAAGTACTCTTTGATTGTTTGAAAATCCATTCTACGATTTACCCCTTTACTATCATTACTATCCCTACTTTATCACCGCTTAGCAAAAAGAGGAAATGGCAAATACGACATATGGAGATGTATTTATTTATTTTCCATACCTTTATGTAGAAATCCTTCATTATTATTGTGTGATAATCTATCATTATTTGACAGAATATTACATGTTAAGAAATGAAAAAAGGATGGTTCTCCATCCTTTTTACTTACTAGTCATCGTCATCTTCTTTCACAACATACACTTTTTCATAAGCAGGCTTCAATCTAGATTCATCTTCTTTAGCTACTTCTTTAAACCGAAGACTCCCCTGTTTATCTTTTCGATCCTCATATTCTGTCCGCAATTTTGCAGTACGATTTTGCTGATTTTCAAAACTACTCTTTGACATTTCTAATTTCACCGCAAGCCCATTAATAAATCGAATAATAAGATTACCGTCTGCTAGTTCTCTATTACTTACGATATGAAAATGGGATAACCACGCGCATTCCTTTCTAGAATAAGAATACGTAGGAAAGAAATACAGTTGATCTGTCGGACTAATTGCAATGGGTGCTTTGTGCGTAATACGTGTCAACTCTTTTGTACCTTCTTTTCTTCCTAAAAAACTAGATCCATGCTTGCGGCAGCTTCGTTCTACAATATCAAGAGGCTTTTGAAACATAAAAAAAGAATCTTCTACCTCAATCACTCGTGTCACAATGCTTTTTTCACCTAAAATAACTGGGAGTAAGGCCATAGTTTTCTTGTTTACGACATAGTTTTCGACATAGCGTTCAGCTCTGTCACCCATGCTATATTCACTCCTTCATTTTTTAATTCACATTAGCAGCTGCATGAATAATTGTATCA
>NZ_JBALQK010000300.1:9828-10245 GCF_036965845.1 Bacillus sp. JJ1127
ATTGTATCATGTTCAAAATAAAATAATTGAAATTTTTCAAATGTTTTACATTTTCTTATAAAACTTTAAATTCCCATCACATTTCTTCATAAAAATATCTAAATAAAAGCACTTTATTGTTCTAGCTTAAACCTATATATCACTATGAAAAAATACCTTTTTGCTTTTTTGAAACATTTGTAACATAGTGAACTTTTACAAGGAGATACTACCATTTTTTCTTTATATTTTATTATTTGTTTTTTTGAATATAATGTAAACAATTAATATTATCATGTGAAAAAAACTTGCCAACATAAGTATTATGGATAAAGGATAAAATTTAGCGGCATATATAAAAAAATCTATTTGATAAATATCTTGATAATTTGACACCGATCCTTTGAAGTAATTTGTAAATTTCGCAGTATATTTCCA
>NZ_JBALQK010000301.1:0-3090 GCF_036965845.1 Bacillus sp. JJ1127
AAAAGATTGCTCATTTACCTGAAGATGAAATGACTTTGAATAATATTGCTAGAAAATTAGGTATCACAAAACAGAGTGCAAAACAGTTAATTACAATTGAGAGTAATGAAGGAACTTGAGAGACGAAGAATTCAAACAATTAATAGGGGAAATAAAATATGAAAAATAAATCGGGTTGGTAATTTTACCTTGAAGAATATATATCAATCTTTTGAAATGTTTTCAAAATGAAAGATAAGGGAGAGCAATTATTATGTTTGAAATCAGTGATAAAACATTACGATTAATTAAAAAGACATGTAGAGGAAAAAAACATTTACGATTAACTATTGGCTATTTAATAGACGATAATTCTGTAATAAAAATTTATAAGGAAAACGGTGAACTTAATTCATCAAAAAAATATCATTATGAAATTGGATCTATTACAAAGACTTTTACTGTATCTTTGTTATCAAAATACATATTTGAGAACAAGATGTCAATAAACGATTCAATACATAAATATATAGAAGAACTTAAGGAAAACGGGTATTATCCAACGTTGCTCCGTCTTGCTACTCACTCTTCTGGATTTTCAGAAAGACTGCCATTAAATAAACGGGAATATTTCAACCTAATTTTAAATTTGATTACTGGCGGTGATGATTTTAATAGGAATAATCCTTTAAATATGGACTTTAACAAAATGAAAATGCTAATTGAAAGAAATAAATTGAAAGAAGTTGATTATTCATGTGAATATTCAAATTTTGGTATATCACTTATTGGGTATGGATTGGGAATTGTATCAGGCAGGGGATATTGGGACATTATGAACGACTTTCTTTATAATGAGCTCGGGCTAAGCGAAACATATTTAGGTACATCAAATAATAATTTACATGGTTATAACAGAAAAAATAATGATTGCGGCAACTGGAAATGGAACAAAGAAAATCTTATATCACCCGCGGGTGCAATAAGTTCAACTGCTGATGATTTACTTAAATATGCCAAAATAAATATTTACGAAGATAAACCATATTTGTCTCTTTGTCATAAAAAGCATGGAAATGGAACAAAGAAGTATGATATGGGTCTTGGATGGATGCTTTTAAAGAAAAACAATAATGTTATTTTGCATGGCGGTGGAACAGGATGCTTTAGCTCGTTTTTAGGGATAGATAAAGAAAAGAAAGTTGCTTCCGTAGTTTTGGCCAATTATCAATTAGGTAGAAATGATGATGAAAATATAGGGATTTCCTTATTAGAGAGCCTACAAAAATCAAAAGATATTTAGTAGAAGGGGTCCCGCCCCATCGCCATTAACTTAAGAAATTGATTGTTTCCCAAAACGAAAAAAATGAGCTGAATTCTCATAAATAACTGTAGAAGGTAAAAATTTCGTTTTGGGGTGTCTCAAAATCTTAGCTTGATGGGCATGTGGTGGTACCCCACACCCATCAACTTAAAGTGTATTTTTATATAAATTTTGGTCTTTCCACGTAGTTTTTTATAATCTTTTATAGATTTTATAAAAGTACGCATACCAAATAAACCCTGACGGGTTTCAATTTTTTTACTATGCTACCTGGTGAGTAGAAGTAGTATACTCATAAACAACACCCAAAATATCAAAGACTGTCTTTTTCTCGTATCGATGAGATTTTCGTCCGTTGTGCTGTAGGAGGTTAAACAGACGAAGGAGAACCTTTGATAGCTCTTGGGTGTTTTTGTGTAATGCTTGATGAAAAAGTAGAAAATAATCCTTAATGATGTACATCGCTTTGTATTCACTTAGCTCTTTCTGTTTCTTACGTAACAGGAGTTCTCGCATCTTAAACATAGTAGAAGAACATAATAAAATACTAATGAGTTGTCCATAAAGGTGACATTCTAATCGCTCTTGTTTAATAGATTTACAACGATGAATTTGAAACCAAGATTTCCATATTTTAAATAACAGTTCAATTTGCCAACGTAGTGAATATAAATCATAGATTTTCTCTTTTGGTACCCATTCCGTAGGAATATTTGTCATATATACCGTAATTCCTTGTAAAAGTTTCGTACGCTCTGTATATGTAATCCCTTTTTTCTTTTCACGAATCGCTCGATCACGTAGGCGTTTTTGTTTTTGCTCCTCGGTACATCTATAAACCACAATGCGAGTAGGTAGCTTGTCTTTACTCCCTACATATACATCACGTAATTCATACACTTGGCCAGGTTGTAATTGTTTCATGATGTCTTCCAAATGAATTTGTACATATACCGGTCTTAATTGAGCGGGTTTTGTTTTAAATACCACTGTTTTGAATTCTTTTCTATATATTTTAGTTGGTAACTTAAGACGTGATAAATAATATCCTTGCTTATCTTGGATAGACTTAAAGTCTTGTAAACGAAAATATCCTAAGTCACGAATATATAGTTCATTCTTTTGTGTCATGCCTGTTCGAGTGGCACCATACGCCTGATCACTTCGTTTTCCTGGTTCAATTTTCACATCAAAAAATTCGCCATTCAACAAATCGTACTCTAATTGAATTTTCACACCAGCTTTATGACTACATCCTCCGGCACCAGGATAAGCAGTTGCGAATCGGTCTGGAACTTGAAAGGTTGTAGAATCAAGAATGCGAATCCGCTCAAAATAAGTAGAAAGAGAATGAGAAATCTTAGATACTCCTCCAATTTTAGCTTGTAGAAGTGTAGTAAATACAATTCGAAAGAAGGCTACAGAAGCCGAATTAAATCGTCGATTAAGTCCCTCCGGACTTAATAAAACTCCTGTTGAAGTTTCGAGTTGACTACAAAGCTGAGTAAGAGAGGTAGTAGCGACTTGTTGATTTAACCATACACACAAAGATAAGAAATGGTGCCCGTGGCACTTACGTTTTCGTTTCATTCCGCCTACTTCTATAGCTAATTGATTAAGTGTAGCGGGAGACATATATCGATATAACTCTTCAGCAAATAAAGATAATTCTTGTTTTTGGTTCATATTCATAAAAAGCACGTCACCCTTTCTCATTAACATAAGAGAATAGTAACGTGCTTTTAACTTCAAAAATAGTCTAAATCCTTAAGTTGATGGATGTGTGG
>NZ_JBALQK010000302.1:0-5275 GCF_036965845.1 Bacillus sp. JJ1127
AATACACATTTAATAAATACAAAACTTAACCACTTTAAAAATACTTGTTTTGTATGCGGATGTAGTAAATTTAAATGCTCAACTGCATATTTAATATATCTCTTTATCTCTGTAAATAACGGCAAATTAATTTGTGTATAACATAGTCCTGCCCACGCATACTTTATCGCTTCATTTTCTTTTTTTAAATCGAGATAAGGTAAAAGGTATTTTCTACACCACTGTTTCTCAATATGATACAAAAATGTTACATCAGCAGTTAATCTCGCAAACATAAAATTGGCACACTCAGATGCTCTTTGCACCTGCTCTTCAAATAAAAATAAGTACTCATATATATTTCGGTCATATAAGTGATCATATGCGAGCAGCTTTAATAATACCGATGTCATTTTCCCTACTGGATGCTGGATAGACGCATTATAAAAATCCTGTTCTCCTACCTTGAAATTGGCAGCCCCCTTCATGACTTGAGGAAATAAGGAAAAAGCAAAACGTTTCACAGCTCGTATACTATTCTCCTCAAATTCTTCTAACCGATTACTAATTTCATATAGAAAACTACTAATCAACCAATGAAAAACTGTTTTGCGAACAAACTGTTGCAACAGTGGAATGATTTTTTGTATTTGCTGATTTGTCAGCTTCCGATTATTTCTCCATTCCCTAATACAAACGAACCAAACCTCATTGCTTACCTGATGCTCGCCTACTAGTTGATACGCAAGCGAAATACTCCAATCCGCATTCAATTTACACGCTTTTGATAACATTTCTAAAAAGTGACGCTGTTCAAAAATACCGTCATTTGAAAATAACATAACTTGCTTCTTTATCTCATGCTCTTTCAACCGTAATAATCCATCCGCTGTTACGTTACATATAATACTTTGCGCAATCACTTCTTCTTTTTTCTCACTGTATCGATCTGAAGAAAAATGAGGATGTTTTTGCTTCATGATGTTATACGCTTCTACTGTACAATTACTATTTGAATCACATGTATACAGTAAATCTAATACAAGGCAAGCATCGAATGCTCTTTCTTTTATAAGCTGCTTCATCACCTTTTGGAGTACTTCTTGCTTTGTTTCTTCTAGAGCAACTGGATAATGCTTCTTTAAAAATTGAAACACTTCATGTTTATATGTAAAGTCTAAAAGTAATCGTTGATTTAGTAACCATTTTAATTTTTCATCAGCAGCTACAAATCTATTTTTATTCATTGCTTCAATCGCAATTCGCTTTTGCAATATACTATCTGCTCCGATCATTTGAGCGATATAATACGAAGCCTTTTCCTTGTTATTTTCACACAAATAGGTAAGACACTCGTTTATAATCCGAATTAAAAATGTGAAGTCCTTTGGCTGTAAATCATGCTCTGAAAATTCCATCGTATTATAAAGAACACCGTCTCTTTTTTGTAATGCTGCTTGTTTTAACGATAGCATCTGAATTTTTTCTAATCCCATGACCATAATAGGGTCTGCAAAATACGAAATGTGTGGTTTCATTTTTTCATCCCAAATCCGCTGCACATGTGAAAATACAGGAACCGATAAACGACTTGATTCTTCTAATTCAATTGAATCTTGCATGTCATTTTCCCATCTTCTCACACGTTTAAGTTTAATTTTCCCGTCCAAAATAAATGTCAATAATAATACGCCGATTTCTTTATGCTCTGGAAAAGAACATTTATATAACAAATAGGAAATTTTCTCTATGGAATGACTATTATTTTCAGCTGTTTCTAATAAAAGCAACGTCCATTTTGTAAATAATAAAGGTTCCATTGGCTTATTCGTTTCTTTTAAATATATACATATCGTTTGCCATAACAACGGAGATATTTTGG
Source organism: Bacillus sp. JJ1127 (assembly GCF_036965845.1). Classification (NCBI taxonomy): domain Bacteria; kingdom Bacillati; phylum Bacillota; class Bacilli; order Caryophanales; family Bacillaceae; genus Bacillus; species Bacillus sp. JJ1127. Next base: position 1,862 of record NZ_JBALQK010000302.1, read on the forward strand.
AATGATTTTTAAAAATAAGCTGGAATAGTTCTTTTTGATGACTGAAAAGAAAATGCTCAACAAGCCACTCAGCAAGCAATTCATCTGCTTCATCATAACGAGAGATAATCAAAAATAAATTTTGAAGTTTCCCCTCTGCCTCAAGCCATTCAACCCACTCATAATCCCGAGCAAATTCTACAAAATACCTGAGCGTTTCAATCTTTTTGATCGATTGCTTTATATACGATAGTTGTTCTTGTTCAAGCGATGGCGGGACTGTCACAATATCACGAATCCGCATCCTTTTTGTAATATAATTATCCCCCATTAATTCAGCCCAGCGTTTCACCGCTTTAACAAGCGCCTGATGATTATTTGCTTTATTCGGGTAAACAATCGGACTTACCCCTAAATGTTCCCAATGATAAGTATTGTCACCTTGTGCGACAAAAGCATAGCGCCTTGTACTCGGCGGCAAACCTGTTGCCAGATACTTCATTACCGGATCATTATGGCTATATCCAATGAACAAAACTGTATAATTTGAAAATAAATCAACTAAAAATCTTCTTGCCCATCCCTCTGTCAAGTAAGCCCTTCCAAAGTCACCATCAGTTAATATTAAATTCTCTTTTTCCTGTTCAATATTTCCATGTATATATGCTAAACCTTTAAACGATCTTCCTGTCGGCAAGGCAGGTGCATAATAAATATTAAAATTCCGTTTCATTTCTTGAATTACAGTTGTAAAATGCTGATCAAAATTTGTTGTTACAATACGAACATCAGTATCCTCTGAAAAAAGTCGCAAAATTGCATAATGTAATGGATTGGGCTTCGATTCTTTCACATTTACAAGATCTTTTGCAGCTTGATGTACATCTTTCGTCCTTGCAATTTTCCCAAGATAATAATCATGCGGTTCTGTTATTTCACGCTTTTCGACATATAAAGCCTCAGCAATTTCATCAACTAAATCATCGAAGTTTGGTAAGTTTGATTTCCCTTTCATAGAAACTCCTGCTCCAACAAATAATACAAGTTTTCCTTGCTCAAGATTATCAAATAGTTCTTCTGGAATTTCTACTTCTGAAGTAATCCACATCTGGATTCCCTCCTTACCTAAAAATGTCATACACTCTCATTTTACTATAACATTTTTTGTTTATATTTTTAATATTCCAGCAAATGATCCAACATGAAAAATTTTACTTTTTAAGCCAACAAAACAATATGAAGTGTATGAACTTCTCATTTTATAGGAAAACTATGTAGAGACGGGAGGTGTACACGTTGAGTAATATGGCTGTAGTGCTTATCAAATTTATATCGTGTATCATTGCTTTTGCTTTTGGACTTGCTTTATTTTTTCCTGCCACACTTCTTCAAATCATTTCCTTTAGTCTATTTGTAACGATTGTGTCTTACATGTTTGTTGATAAAATTATTTTAGAGCGCATTGGCAACTCAGCTGCCATTATGAGTGATTTCTTGTTAACCTATTTAAGCGTGTGGATTTTTGGCAATATTTTATTGGACAATTACATCCAAATTGCGTGGGGAAGTATTCTTTCCGCTATTGTCTTTACAGTATCTGAAGTATTTGTTCATCGTTTTTCTCATCCGCATGAGCGATATAAAAACGAAAGAATTAATATGAATGGCCGATTCGCATATGGAACTGAATTTGCTGAAGAACAGAACATATTAGATAAAGATAAGAAGAAATAAGAAAAAAACGGCATTGTATCTATATAAGGGGTTCGGTTTTGAAGTGCAAAATTCGAGATTTCAGGGCTTTTAGCATTTAAATTCGCATAAAGAATGACAAACTATTTGGAAAGTAAATTAGCACAAAAAAGCTTGGAGACTGTTATGACTCCAAGCTTTTTATTTGCATGACTTTTTTGAAAGAAAGCACCCGATAGCTTAACAAAGTTGTTTGGAGAAAAATGGTTTTAACATTGATTGATTTTTTTTCGAAAATCATTAAAAATATTGTGCCTATTTTTTTGAAATGACAGTAAACATCCCTGTCATATTAGGCGAGAAGTCTTTAAAATTATATTTCTCATAGAACGTTTCTTTACCTTCAGATGCAAACAAACCAACAAATGCCTTGTCCGGGGCATTTTTATTTAAATATTCAATCAAAAGATTCATTATTTCATTTCCAATACCATTTTTCTGATAATCTGGATGAACCACTATATCTTGGATATAGAAATAAATAGCCCCATCACCAACAATTCTGCCCATACCCACAACCTGTTCATTATCCTTGACTGTGATGCAGTGAATAGAATTTCTTAGGGAAGTATCTGCCACATCAAAATTCATATAATTAGTCCATCCCACAGACTCACACAAATATTTGTATTCCTTCAATGTGGGAATATTATTTTCAAACTTATAGTTTTTCAAAATGTTTCCTCCAATGTCTCAAACTTCACCAAAGTATAATATGCTTTCTTTTATTTTAACATAAATATCCAATAAGCCTTCTTAAAATTAGCCACACAATTCGCATCAAAATTAACATATGAATTTGCACACTGACAATTACTTCTGTCAACCTCTCAAAAGGGTTGCGAATAATTATACAAATTCGCCCTTAATTCGTTTAAAAATCCTTTTATAATAACAAAAAAAGACAGTCTAATTCAGTTACGAATTGAACTGCTAATTTAGTGTTTGTACTCGAAAACCGAACCCGTTAGTATTTGTAATGACGCCTTTTTATCATACATGGCTTCCTTTTGCATATCTAACACAAGTAACGCCTTCATTCGTTTCACCTGTCCTTTATATGTTATATTCCAGCATCCAGCAATCTTCTAATTTCTCTTCATGTAGCTCATGTTCCTTTAATTTTTTCACCTTTTTAAATCCGCACTTTTCATAACAGCGAATGGCACGTTCGTTAGCTACTCTTGGGTCCATCGCTATTGCTTCAGCACCTAATTCATCGATGATATATGTAACCATAGCTTGTACAAGTTCTGTTCCAATTCCTCTATTCCAATATATTGGCTCTCCAATAAACTGGTCCATCCCCCATACATTTTGATTTTCTCTATACCCATATAACTCTTTCCATTCTGAATCTATCGGGTACATTTGCACATAACCAATTCGTTCTCCAGCGTATTCTACTAAACATCTTTTCTCGTCACTCTTTGGATTATGGATAAAATACATATGAACTTTCTCAAGAGATTGTGGTTTATCTCGTCCTTCGTAATACTGTAAAACTTCTGAATTGGTTAACCATTTTGAAATGATATTTGCATCATCTTCTATTACATATCTCATAGATAATTTCCCTTTTTGAAATAACATATTCAACCTCCTTCATCGCATTATAATATTCTAGATTCATTGAGTTAACTCCTCTGATTATATATACATCAATTAAAAAGCCGACATAAA
>NZ_JBALQK010000303.1:0-1325 GCF_036965845.1 Bacillus sp. JJ1127
TGTAGGTTATTTTTTATTCTGTCTAGCAAGGATTTAGAGTGTTGATTTAAAATAAAGTTCGATCATTTATAATAAAGATTGATAATTTGTAAAAAAAGTTTGATAAAAAGATCCATTTTGTAGAGTATTTCTTTGTTCAGCAATCGAGCCAGATTGTTAAATAACACTTGGTAGTTAATTTAAATATTTATTTTTAAAAAAGAGGTTGTGAAGGAATGTACTTAAAGTAACGGTCAGTTTAGTTAAAGAAAGAGATATGGATATTCCTTTTATGATTCAAATGGTTCCTTCTTTATACCAAAAGTGTTGATATATTAGGAAGAATTTTAAAAGCCACAAGTTTTAAATAACGAGGTTTGTTAGAACTTCTTGTTTTAGTCTAAGATAAAGATTGTAAAACTGTTTTATATCATCTTGATGCTTGTGAAGATTGCCTTGTCTGCTGTAGGTCGCTATTCCTACATTGGTTAGTTTATTAATTAATGATTTCCACTCTTCCCATACTGTTGCTCGGCTTAACATTCCATTGTGAAATTTATCAAATTGGTCAATAAGATAGAAATTTGATAATATCTCTGATGCAGCACTGTTGGTATCTAATGCAACAATACAAAAAGGGATTATTTGTTGTGTGATTGGTATAGATTCTAAGGTGAAACTTATTCTCTTTTCCAACCAATGATTTATACCGAGAACACCAAATGCTGTATCAATAGGAATCCATTGTTTAAGATGTTTGTTGTAATACTCCAGCCATCTATGGTCGTTATGATTCCAACCAAATATTGAATAGAAATCCCCATATTTTTCAATTAAGTTAATCGAAAAATTTTGTCTTTCCATACTTTCGGGATGAGAATTTATTTCCAAAATCCATCGAGTTTCTATTCCTATATGGGTTAATACTTTTTCGACTACCTTTGCCTGTTCTGCACAATTCCCTGCTTTTCGTATCATAATTTCTTCCACTGTTCTTTCCGCGTAGTCAGTTTGTACCCATTCAAAATCTTCATTTAACCAAGTAAAAATTTTATTCACTTTTTCACTTTCATCTGTTATTCCTTGTATTCTTGCGTTAATTTCATTAGATATCTCAACATTAAATTCCAATTTTAAGGTTCCCCCTTTGTTGTTTTTTCGTCTAAAATATTTTAACACAATTTATAATTATCAGAAATTGATTGCGTTAATATTCAACAAAAAAGATCGGAAGAAGGGAATTATTATAAATAGAGATGGATATTGACCCTATTATGATGGGATGGGGAGAAAATTTGATTTAGTGAAAAATGAAATAAATTATGTTTGTGAAAAAATGTACTTAA
>NZ_JBALQK010000304.1:0-1762 GCF_036965845.1 Bacillus sp. JJ1127
ACGATTTACTTTTCAAAAATGCAGTGTTTTAATAAAGGCGTAAGGTCCTTACACTCTATGAAAAACAAAAGAAATAAAATATTTGCAAATATAAACAAGCTTTTATTTTAGTTTAGGGAAATGGTTTTATAGTATGACATTATGTACATTGTATTATTTAAAGTTTTGATGCACAATTTCGGGCTGATCGTATAAGTTATGATTCTAGTGCAATTCATATAGTTGCACCAGAATCGTTTGAATCGCTATCTATCGCGTGTTCAGTCAGATTTTTAACACCCTCCATATTCAATTAAACTTGGAAATTACAACTTGTTTTTTGAAATGGTATAAGTCGCTATTTCTAAGTGGTCTGTCCACTAGTAACAGTGTTGGTATCCTTTGAATAAAAATGAAGGTTACATTCAAATTATCCAAATATTGAAAACAACCTAGAGATGCCGCAAAAATGGAGCCTGTAACAAGTGAAAGAGAGAAATTTTTTCCGATATTCTTGAAACTTATCATACGCTCTAGAAGAACTAACAAGCAATTACATTTTACACTTAGAACAATCTGAGATTTTCGTTTTTTACGAGAGATTACTAGTATACTAGACAAGATTTATCATAAGGAGAGAGAGAAATGAAAAAATACAAAAAGTTATTAATGGTTGCTCCGCTTGCATGTATGTTAGGGACAGGGGCTGTTGCTTTACCGAATGCAGTTCATGCAGCAGAATCACTGTCCTCACCAGCATCTTTCACTAATATATATGATGATGGGACTTCTTATACGAAAGAAACTTTAGAAAAAGATCTTTACAAAAGGATATTGAGGGGTATTGAGAATACACCTGAATTACGTCAGAAATTTAAATTAGCAGATGATGAAGGGATACAACGTGAAAAAGGCGCTTCGAGCCTTACTGACCCAAACGGTAATACTACAGAATATCCTGCCATTAATTATGGTTTAATGGATCAATTGAGTAAAGTAGAAGCGGGAATTGTCGGGTCACATTTTGATGTTAATCCAACCGTAGATAGTTATGAAGATTTAGGTCAAACGAATTTATTAACGATTAATAATGATGATGGTACTGTAGCACAAACTGCTCAAACACCAGAAACAACAGAGAAATTTTCAGAAAGTATGAGTTATTCAAATTCAACTGGAATGAAGCTAGGAATTGGATCATCAACTACAGTTAAAGTGAAGATTCCATTTGATTTAGGGGAAGTTTCTCAGACAGTCAACATTAACAGCGAATTTAGTTTTAATAATACGGTGACAAATACTAGTACTCATGAAAAATCCGTTACATTTAAATCACAACCTGTAGTTGCTGCTCCAGGTGGAACTACTACTTATTATGGTTCAATCAAAAGAGCAAAATTCTCTGGAACAATCCAAACTGATGCTTATTTAGCGGGTGTAACCTTAAAGCTTCCTATAGTGAAGAAAAATGGAAATTCATATGATATAGTGCATACTGAAGAAGTTACTCTAACTCCAGAAGATATGTATGCTATTTTCAAAAATGGGCTTCCTGTATTACCACCTTATTTAAGCTTTGATGATGAGAACAAAAAAGTAAAAGTAAATAACGCACCCTTTACGTTTAGCGGAGAAGGCGGTTATTATTCCGCTGTAAAAGTGAAATTCACTCCAAAAGATTCAAATAAAAGTCCACAAGAAATGCCATATAAAGAATACGTAGCAAAAGCACAACAAGGAGCTTTATAAGAAAAAACTAACTATAAACATCCCCAGAAACTTT
>NZ_JBALQK010000304.1:1793-4789 GCF_036965845.1 Bacillus sp. JJ1127
AAAGTTTCTGGGGATGTTTTGCATCTTTATTTACTTTTTTTACAATTTTGCTTGTAATAAATTATAGAAACTCCCTTCTATATTCAAGTGCCTTTCTCTTCAGAATCCTTTACATATATAAACACACTATATCAGTAGAACTCTTTTTTTGTTTTTTCTTGTTCTTTTACATTTGTTATTTTTCCAGCCAATACTATACCTCCGACAATCAAAATTACGGTTCCCCAGTATAAAATAGGATTACTCATGGTTCATGTATTATCATGTTGGCTACAGTCCAAGCAATTACACCGCCACCAATATAAATAATAATTTGAAAACGATCAACACATGTTATAAACAGGCTGCTTCCCAAAATTATAATAGGAATACTCATCAATAATAACAATTGATAACAAGACTGAAAAAAATTCAATTGAAAATAACTCCAATGTTTTTACCTCAATTTGTACTTAAAACAAATTGTGAGCAGCAATTAATAATAGTATAAATCCGCTTAAAGCAGTGCTAAATTGTCCGATTGTCCACGATCCAATTCTTACGTTTGCAACTTTTTTTCCTAATTTCACTCCGAGCCAAATCGTTAAAAAACTGAATATCGCTGCTGCTAGTGAAATAGCAAACGGAGACAGTTTTAATAATCCTGCACCTAAGCCGTTCGTAAGGGCATTCATAGATATAGCAATACCAAGAACAATAGCTTCAAAAAAACTAATATCTCCTGATTGATCAAGGTCGGCTTTTTCAGGAGATTTTAAGTATCCAGTAATCACATTCGAAACAGATTCATCCTCATCAAGTACTTTTTGACTAACTTTCTTTTTTCTTGGAACTGCCATTAAAATAATTCTTAAACCAATTACGAATAAAAACAATGTACCAATAACATTAGATAATGTACCCGGAAACACTGTTGAAATGTATTGCCCAAATCGAATACCTATTTCACTAAAAATAAAAGCAATAATTGCAATGATAAAGTTAGCTAATAAACTTATACGAATATTACGGATACCATAAGATATACCTACCCCAAAGTTATCAATACTAGATGATAATGAAAGTAACAAAATAGTAATCAAAGCTGCTATAGTCATAGTTGTTATCTCCCTTTTGTATAACATCTTTCTCTCATTATTAGACTTCATCAATCAAAAGGACCTTAGTGATTACCAAGCTCTTTTTGCTAATTGAGGAAAACAGTAATTATTTTCTGGGTTATTGTATGATACATATTAAAAAGTGTTCGAATGTAAAATGAAAACGCTAAGAACCAGTTTAGTTAAGCTCTTAGCGTACATTTTCCGCGTTTGATGCCGCTCCCCTATCGCCATTTGTTATTCCCAAAAACGAAAAAAATGAGCTAAATTCTCATAGATAACTGCGGTGGGACAAAATTTTTGTTTTTGGGGTACTTCAAAATATTAGCTTGATAAGCATGGGCCAGACCCCAAAAGGACTAGTAAAATATTAACTAACATATGCAATTCTGTATAAATTACTATAATAGGCTCAAGTCGTTTGTATACTAACTATATAAATCCATTTTAATTTTTCGACATCTAAATCCCTTTAAATTATCGGACTAAGGAATCACTTGCCACCTGTTGACTGATCCAAATCTTAAACTATTTAAAAATTAATGGCTATGGGAGTGCTCCCATAGCCATTAAGCTAAAATTTTAATCCTCAAAATAAGAAACTCCTAAAATCATATTATATATTCTACCTTTTCACTAGAATTTTGATAAATTATCTCTATTTCTAATATTTTGCCTCTATTTGTTTTCCTTTTCTATCTTCAAATTCTGCATGCAGCTGTGCAGTTTTGTTTATCTGATTTTCAAAGTTATTTTTAGATACTTCTAGTTTAATTGTTTGACCATTTATGAATTCAATGAGAATATTTCCATGTGGAAGTTTTGTCACACTTTCAATATGACTGATTGTAAAATTGCAGAGGGGTGTTCCTTGATGACAAATAGTAAAATGAATCCTAAGGTTGATGAATTTTTAAATACAGCCAAAAAGTGGAAGGAAGAATATGAGAAATTAAGAAATATCGTTCTTGACTGTGAGCTAACCGAAGAATTTAAATGGATGCATCCTTGTTACACGTTTGAGAAAAAAAACATAGTTTTAATACATGGATTTAAAGAATACTGTGCACTTTCGTTTCACAAAGGTGCCTTGTTACAGGATACTCATGGGATTCTAATCCAACAAACGGAGAATGTACAGGCGGGGCGCCAGATTCGGTTCACCAATATTCAAGAAATAGTTGAAATGGAAACCACCTTGAAAGCCTATATTTATGAAGCCATTGAAGTTGAAAAAGCCGGTTTAAAGGTGAAAAAGAAAGAGCATAAAGAATTCATAATTCCTGAAGAACTTCAAAATAAATTCAATGAAATGCCTACTTTTAAAACTGCTTTTGAATCATTGACACCGGGACGGCAAAGAGCATACATTTTTTATTTTTCTCAAGCCAAACAAGCCAAAACTCGAGAGTCAAGGGTTGAAAAATATATCCAGAGAATTCTCGATGGAAAGGGATTAAATGATTGTACTTGTGGGCTATCTCAAAAGCTGCCCAACTGTGACGGTTCACACAAGTTATTGGATAAGAAAAAATAGTAATCAAACTTTAAGATATTGTCGCACTTTGCGTTCATTCGAACTCTTTTTAGATCGCATTAAAATGAAAAAATACGCTATCCTTTCTGTAGAATCATAGGAAAGGATGGTGTTTTTGACATGAACTTATCGACTTTTGATAAACTAGAATTGTTTTCTAGACTTTATCACAACAAAAGGAGCTAAACGATAGATATTAGCTCCTCTTATTTGCAAATTATTTAATTATAAAGGATACGATTACTAAAATGACAAGCAAAATTCCACCTAAGAGTTGTCCTAATCCAGAGGCCTCTCCAAGAATCAACAAATTGAAAAGATTTTTTCTTGTTTGGGTTTTTCCTACGAATGCATCATCT
>NZ_JBALQK010000305.1:0-2288 GCF_036965845.1 Bacillus sp. JJ1127
TTAATAATACAATTCGTCAAATAAAAAAGTCCCGTCCACTACTAACACCATATCATTCGAAGCTAGTATAGGCGGATTATGTACAGGAATATCCGTTTTTAAATTATGGGATGTTATTTCATAATGTAAACTTCCTTCAGGCCCTAAAGGGACTAGTAATCTTTCCCGAAAAGACTTGTAATCATGGGCATCCTCATAATATCCTTTTGCTGACTCTTTTCCTTGTAGATAACGAATCGCTCTTGGGTTATGAAATTCATCTATGCTAGTTCGTATTATCTTTTTTCCGTGCTTTGTCATTTCTTCCGCTAATTCATTTGCAAATGTTGTTTTTCCAGAAGCTGTAATACCACTAATGCCGATTCTTAACGGATGATCTCGTTTAAATGTTAAAATACGATTGACTATTTCACAAATAAGTTTTTGACGTTTCAATTTATTGTACCCCTTACTTTTTACGTATTTACACATATATACATTGTTGATTGATGAAATATGTTTTTTCTGATTCTCTTTTAATCTGCGATACTTAGCACTTCTTCCACATAGAACCCCCCGATTAATATATGTATAAACTACCTAAAATTTGTTTTTTTCTCTTCTGCTTATCTAATCCTTGAAATTCAATCGCAAAAGGAACTTCTCCATATTTTAATAACTGTTCTTGTACAAACCCTTCACCGATCGGTTCGCAAAATTGAACATTTACATTTTCAAATAACACACTTTGGCACATTGCATTCCATTCTTGATGAACTTCAGAAGAATCCACCTGTACTTCCATCATTTCTTTCCATTTCTCTGTTGTTTCACGAACATTCTTCACCGCATAAAATATCGTCTCAATTTCTTTTGTTTCATTGCTATGAGAGGCAATCATACCTACTTTTTGTAAATCCAACTTTCTACTTTCATCAGATTCTTCCCACTGTATAAAGAAAGGAAATTTCGGTCCGTTTTCTTGCTGCTCAATAAATAACATTCTCCATTCTAAAAGATGACCGTCATTTCTCACTCTTTTCCCTTCAAATGGGCCAATAATTTTCAATCCTTTTTCTACAAACTTAACTGCAAGTTCTTCAATCCGATCTGTACGAATCGCAATTTGTAACATACCTTCTCTATCTTTTAATTTAACAACTGTTTCCTGAACTAGTGGATTGTCTGCTTGCTTAGCTTTATTTTCATCTTGTACTGCTAAAAATTCAATGTATGATAAATCAAAATAACATAAGCTATTCCATGTTCCCCAGTTTGTATGTTCTCCGCCTTGTACCGTATGGAATCCAAGCTCCTTCATTCTCTTTTCCGCTTCCTTTGGTGTACACCTAACAGCATGAACAAGGTGATCAAATGCTAACATATCCCTTCCCCCTTCTTTATACCCTTTATTATATAATTTTCCTGTTATTTCATTCAATTCCAAAAAATCACAAGACGTAGTTTATTTATGAGGTTAATGAGTATTATAAAAATTTAATATCATGCTGATTGAAAAAAACAAAGGCTCTTTTCTCACACGGGAAAAGAGCACTTTTTCATTTATTATTACGCTTTCCTACATTGCCGTAGGTCTTATCATTATAAATTCCATTTTCTTGTCTGTCGAAATCATTCACAACTAAATCATGACATTTTCTCTATTCTCCAATGAATCATTGTGTCTGTTACACTTATTTTTTTCATGTTTAATTTTTCTAACACACGAATAGAACCATGGTTATCATGAAGTGTTTCAGCTACTATCCTATCAACTTTTGATGTAAGAAAAGCCCACTGAATTAATGCCCCTACAGCTTCTGTTGCATAACCTTTATTCCAATATTTCTCAAGGAACCCATATCCCACTTCTACCTCTTTATTCCCATTTGGTTTCCCCTTAAAACCTATATCACCAAGGACCATACCATCCTTTTTTCGAACAACGAGCCAAACGCCCCAATACAGTAAAGAAGAATCTTCTTTTAATTTTTGTACATAATTTGCGATATGCGGTCCATTATCGTACCCTTGCTGAATAGCAATTTTAACTGTTTCTTCCGTACATGGTATAATATGTAGTCTTTTCGTTTCTAATTTCATTATTATTTCTCCTTTTGGTTAACTGTAATCACCCCGGCAAAAATGGATGTACAAAACATAGAACGATCCCCTTTCGTAACTAAGATTCCTTAATCATACACTCAGAACAAAGAATATTCAATATTTTAAAACTACTCATAAATACGATTACTTTCATTTAGCAACTCACCCTAATCCAAAGACAAAACTTCAATCACTGAGGATAA
>NZ_JBALQK010000306.1:0-4217 GCF_036965845.1 Bacillus sp. JJ1127
CAATTTATTTCTGTATAGAAATAGCCATATATGCCGTAAAAACCATAGTGATGCTGCTACGATTGCACCATATTCGCCAAGCGATCCAAGTTGTTTGTTTAAACCTTTTACATGCATTTGATCTCCGTACGTAAAATTTATAATTAACATGGAAATACTGAAGGCAATCACACAAATGCCTGTAATCTTTATTAATAAATGAAAAAATTGATTCTTAAGTATCTTCTCCATTTCGTTTTCTCCTCTCCTCTATTAAGAGTTATGTATTTTAAATTGTAACAAATGGAAGAGAAAATAAAATGAAAGAAAGATTAAAATGAAATGAGAAATCATACATAAAAAAATAAATAAAAAAGTATTATCCTTTTTCCTTATGTGTAATTTTTTGCGCTAATAAAATAGTACTTCGAATAAATGGAGCTTTTGCATTTGTGTAGGAAACCCGATCAAACGGATACTTTACAGCTAGTTCTTGCTTTAATTTTTTATATTCCTCACGTGCCCATTCGTTCTTCCTCAAAAAATCACGAAATAATAAATTATCATTCCATGCCTCACTGTTATATAGATAAACATGTAAATGATGCGTACCCGCTCTCCATCTTCCTTTTCTAAAAAAACGCCGCTCGGAAAATTTTTCATGAAGTACATATTCGTACCCTAAGGTTCGCATGGGTTCTATCCAATGAGTAACGATCTTTAAATCTTCTACCCCTATCATCATATCTATAAGAGGCTTTGCATCCAATCCTTCTACTGACGTACTTCCGATATGTTCAATCGCTAAGATGTCTTTTCTTAATAATGCGATAAATTTCTCTTTCTCTTTAACAAATTCCTTATGCCAATTTGAATCATATGGTTTAATTATGATTTCTTTATCCATCTTTTTCTCCCTCTATTTATAATATGTAACTGTTTTATCCTAATGGAATCGTTCTTTTTATCTAATTAGACAGGAACTTCAATGCACATATCGAATATAGTCACGTTCAGTCTATCTAATTATAGTAAATAAGAGGTGTAAAATGAACGAAATTCCAGTTACAATTCATTTAGATAACGTCACTTTTCAACTGAAAGAATATCAGGATTTTGATTGGCTTGTTAGTTTAGGAAAAGTATTTACTGTATTTGATCAACAAGATTCAGGTAATATATCTTTTGGTATTGAAAAAGATGGGCAGAAAAAATTTGTTAAATATGCAGGCGCAAAAACAACAGGATATACCGGAAATCCGGATGATGCAATCGCCATGTTAAAGCAAGCGGTTGTTCTCTACGAAGAATTAAAACATGATTACCTTATTCAATTGACTGACCATTTCGAAGTAAAGTATGGGTATGCTGCTATCTTTGATTGGTTTAATGGAGAGTGCCTTCATCCCTACCTGGAATTTCCACAGCCAGCAAAATATAACAATTCCTTCTCTCCGTTTTACCGACATAAACATTTATCAATTGAAGAGCGCCTCACCTCACTAGATTGTATCTTTTTTTTTCATGTTCATGTGGAACAAAACAATTATGTAGCCATTGATTTTTATGATGGAAGCATTTTATATGATTTTGAAACAAATACAACGAAAATTTGTGACATCGACCTCTATGCTAAAAAACCATATGTTAATAAAATGGGCAGGCTTTGGGGCTCCTCGCGATTTATGTCCCCTGAAGAGTTTAGATTAGACGCAGTAATAGATGAAAAAACAAATGTATTTAATATGGGCGCAATGGCTTTCTCACTTCTAGGAGGAGAACTTGATCGCTCATTCTCAAAATGGGATGCCGGAAAGCCTTTATATGATGTAGCCTGCCGTGCTATAGAAAATGATAGAAATAAGCGCTATGCATCCGTTGAAGAATTTTATCTAGCATGGGAAGCAGCACGTAATGTTGGTATAAAATAAAGTTTAATCAAAAATATCGCCTGAACCTATATTTTACGGTAAATAAAAAGAAGCCATTTTGAAAAAAGATTGCTCAAAATGGTTCTTTACCTACTAATTGATATAGCCATTTTCATAAAAAAGTTTGATTATTCAATCGGATTTTATTGCATAAAAATCCTGTTAGCTTAATGGTATTTGGAGTTCATAACATGTAGTTTTTTGTATGTCAAAGTTTTGGTGGTCACCAAAGAGAACGTATAATCTTGATCATTCAACTTTTTGATACGGTACTTCAACACCTTCATCGATAAATAATTGCTTCGCAACATCTACATAACTCATCGTATTACGTATCCAATAATACGACTCATCTATTTTAAAAAGTGGCACAGACAACTGATGCTCAAATGAAATCATAAATTGTATATCCTTTTCAATCGTAAATCTTGTACCAAGTCCATCTGCTAATTCATATCGACCCGCAATATCATCTTTACTAGTGAGCGGTAAAATTACTACATGTTTCGGTGCTTCTACAGCATATTTTATTCCCATTAAGCAATTCATAATTTCTTGTTCATATTGCGGAAATACTTCTTGATTCGTCGCTAACACAATCACTTCTTCTGTTGATATATTAATAAAGGCTTGTGCTGAGCAACCAATCCATCCACCTGTATGACCAACCCACTCATCTTGAATGATAAAACCATAACTATAATGCCCAGCGACTTCTGTTGGCGTTAACATAAATTGCACAATCTCTTTGCTAATGTACTGACCTTGCCAAAGTGTTTTTAAAAACTTCGCTACCTCTGTCACTGTTGCATAAATGCCACCATCACCATATCCATCATTATATTTTTCGCTTTCGTGTAAATATGGGTCATCAATAGCCTCTTTATATTGTTGCTCCTCATAATCATACGTTTGACCTTGCGCTTCGCATTGCTTTGTAGGTTGTGTTGTCGTATGGGTAAGATTTAATGGTGCTGCAATATATTGTTGTAAATATGTTTCATACGATAATCCGCTCACTTCCTCAATAATTTTTGCAAGCAAAACATAATTCGTATTACTATAAGACCAATGCTCATTCGGCGCATATTGTGGTAGCACCATTTCGATAAATGTTTCAACACCTATTGTTACATCTTCTGCAATATACTCTGGAATACCAGATGTGTGTGTAAGTAATTGTGCAACTGTCACCTCTGTAAAATGCGGTACGTTAAACCAATTTGTAATTTTATCTTCTAACTGTAGCTGTCCTTTTTCGATTAGCTGGAACGTCATTACCGCTGTATACATTTTACTTAATGATGCTAGATTAAATTGTGTATTTTCCGTAATAAGGTGCTGCTTTTTGATTTCTTGATAACCATGATAATACTGCTTGATTTGTCCATTTTTTTCATGAGACACAGCACCATTAAACGCAATATTTTTAAGTAGACCTTTCATTTGTTAACCCCCTAAATAAATTAGATATCTAACATATTGAGCATGAAGAAATTTTTATAATTCCTTCATCGCAATCTCCCTTAATTTTTCAACAATGCGTTCTAATTCGTCTACCTCTTTTGATGAGAGTTTGCTGTAAATTTTGTCTGCGATTTGTTGTTCTACATAATCTTGCTTCGAAAAATACTCCATTCCTTTTTCATCTAACGTTATAAATATTTCGCGTCGATTTTGTGGATTAATTTCTCGCTTGATATATTGATTCTTTTCTAATTTCGCAATCAATTGGCTAACTGCACTAGAGCTAATATTCATTTCAATCGCAATTTCACCAACTGTAATGCGTTTTGCTAAGTACACAATATCTAATACAACCGCCTGCTGTGTTGTAATACCACTATTTAAATATTGCTTATAATGTTTAAAGATCAGACGGTTTATTGTATATTCAGCTTCATTAATGCGCTTAACTTGTTCATATAAAGACAAAAAATCACCCGCTAACATATTAGATATCTAACATATTAGCGGGTGATTTATAAAACGTCAATCTTTACTTTAAAAAAGTTGGATTATTCTCTTTCTATGCTGCTCTACAATCGAGCTCTTTTCGTTGGGAATATGGAAAATTTTATAAAATCATACATGAATCATTTTGAAAGAAGGTTATATATGTATAATCCCCAACAAAAAAGGAGCGTGATAGCTCCTTTTTGTTCACTCATATTCGTACTAAAAAGTACCTTGCATGTTTTTTCTTTTACACATTTTGTGAAGGTTAATTAAGAATTAATACCCTCCGCCCCAGCAGCTACATCCAACGATAATCAGTAGAATAAATAATACAACTAATAAAGCAAA
>NZ_JBALQK010000307.1:0-5260 GCF_036965845.1 Bacillus sp. JJ1127
AGTAAAAACAGAACGAGCAGACGAGTGTAGGTTACTTTTTATTCTACATAGCAGGGATTTAGATGTCGCAAAATTAAAATGGATTTATATATATCCGAGGAATAAACTACATATTCATATTTCATCCTCAATCCTACTACTTTCATGTACCTTTTGATTCTCTCTCTACCTTTCCAAAAAGTTCATATAGAAAGATATTCAAGGAAAGCTTTCTATATTCAAATTTTTGATTACTTTCTATTGTATTTCTTTCTCATAAAAATTCCACCTAACAATCCGATTCGCCTAACTATAATTTTGTATTTCTATGTAACATTCATTCCAAACAACATATACGATATAAAAAAGGAGGCACTCTATTGGAAAACATCGATAGGGGAAAACGACTAGCTCTTGAAATGTTCAGTTATCAAACAAATAAAAATAATATAGTTTTTATCTAATATTATGGAAAATAAATTATGATTTTAAAAGGGAACGAAGCGAGTAATTTTTTTAATAAAATAAATCCTGCAGACAATGAAAAAGAATGTCAACTCATTATAGCCAAAATAACAGGGAATTTCAAAAAAAGAAATAAGCGGAAAAGAAATAATAACAAGCATTAAGTTCATTTATCCCGCTATTCACGGGCAGTCCTCTTACTGTTGAAAGTTTCACTTTATATGTCGTATTACCAGTTCTTTTAAAATTCATTTCAAAATTGATTATACAGCATATCACACAAAAAAATGTCATTCACATGACATTTTTTTCAAATTTTTCAACAAACTTATCGCTGAAGCAACCAGTAATATCGCTATCCCTATCCAAGCCCACATATACCCTCTTATATCCACTATAGATCCGAAAATAGGCGGAGCTAAAAGAATCGCAATTTGATTTAGCGTAAGCGCAAAGCTAACAGTCATTCCAACTGATTCCTCGCTTGATGTTTCAGCAACCTCAACCATAAAAAGACTGAACCATCCAATAGCAAAGAAACCTAACAAACCACTGACCAAAAATAAACTCCATACCGAAAGATTATGTACATTCAATATTAAAATGAATATGAAAACAAATGCAGCAAGTACAGAAATCAATAATGGCTTGCGTCGATTACCTTTATAGAAGGAATCGCTGACTGCAGCTAATACAATTCGCCCCAGCATACCAAAAAATAAAGTGACTGAAAATACTTTTCCCACCAAAATGGGAGATATTGATTTCTCCGTAATCAAAAAGTTTATAAAATGCCCAATCAATACCATTTGTAATGAAATCATACAAATTCCTGTAAACAAAACTGGATATAACGCCTTGTTACTCATCACTTCTTTTAACTTTTGCCAAAAAGAGATTTCTTTGTTAGTTAATGCAGGCTCATTATGAGCGAATGGTTCCCTATAAAACAACAAAAATAATACTCCTCCTGTAATACATATACTTGAAAGAATATATATCGTAAATGACAAACCGAACTTTAACGCGAGTATTGGAATGATAGCCCCCGCGACTGCACCGCCTATCGGAATGCCAGCTTGCCTAATTCCCATAGCTAATCCCCGATTTTCTTTCGGAAACCATTTTAAAACCACCTTACTTCCGCCTGGCTGTGCCATACTATAAAACACTCCCACTATCATAAGAACAAATAATAATCCCATAAATCCTTCCACTAGATGAATAAACAAAATAGACCCACCAAGGAATATAGAACTAACTCCAATGAGTAACTTCTCACTATATTGATCAAGCAACCTCCCTACAAAAAGCATACAAAAGAGCGGTCCAATATTAACAGCAGTTAACAACAACCCCATTTGCATATCACTAAGGTGATATATTTCCTTCCAAAAAAATGCTAAAGGTCCTACCCCATATGTTATAAGCGTTGCACTTGCCTGCGTTACTGTTGCTAACATGAGCACAATCCATTTATACAAACTACCATGCTTTATGACCTCATCTTTACTTAGCAATATCATCCCTCCAATATCCCTTTCATTGTATGAAAGTTCAGATATCATATAAAATGAGTATTAATGATAAAAATCATCAAAATAATTGATACCTTTAGGAGGTTTTTCAATGGATATAAAAGATCTCACTATTTTTCATGAAGTCGCTAAGGAAGGTAATATATCTCACGCTGCTCAAAACTTAAATTATGTACAATCAAATGTGACAATGCGTATTAAACAACTAGAAAATGAACTGGGGACACCATTATTTTACCGAAATGGAAAAGGCGTTTCTTTAACTTCAAATGGAGAAATTTTACTAACTTATACTAAACAAATCATTCATTTAATGGAACAATCTATTAAAGCTGTCCAAAACAACGGAGTACAGCCAAAAGGAACATTAAAAATTGGATCTACAGAATCTACAACGGCTGTCCGTCTTCCTTCCATATTAACATCATATTATGAAATATACCCTGACGTGGAATTCATTTTAGAAACCCATTCAACAGAAAAATTAATTCAGCTTGTTTTAGAACGAAAGCTTGAAGGTGCATTCATCGCTGGAACTATTCATCATTCTGATCTCGATTCTCTTTTGTTCCAAGAAGAAGAATTAGTTCTTGTTAGTAAACGTCCTTTATTTTCTTTTAGAAATTTAGGGGAAATGAATATATTAGCTTTTAGCAAAGGTTGTTACTACCGAAACCTATTAGAAAAATGGCTTTATGAAGAAGGAATTTATCCAAAACGAGTATTAGAATTTGGAACGATAGAAGCTATACTGGCTTGTGTAAAATCAGGCATGGGCATCGCTATCATGATAAAATCTCTTATACAAGATCACGAACATTCTTTAGCCTTAACTCCTTTACCTAAAAGTTTTTCAAGGGTACCCACTACTTTTATCGTTCGAAAAGATACTTTTTATTCAGGTGCTTTACGTAAGTTTATTGATAGGATTACAAATGCATCAGGTATATGAAAAGAGTAACTTTTAAGTATAAGTTACTCTTTCTTTTTTAAGATTAATTACCATGCAATAAAAGAACCTCACTACTTATAAAATGAGTGAGGTTCTTTCGTATCACATTATATTCTTCTTAATATCTCATTCATATCTATCAGCGGCTGCTCACAAGCATAGTTTTCACAAATATAAACTGTCATTTTATTATCAATCATTTTATGATGAACTGCAAAATCAGCAATCCCAGCAAATTCATCTGATGATGCAGCAACTAGTACTGAATTATTCGGTGAGAAAGTTCCCTGCACTCTCTTTATAAGATTGCGTCTCTCTTCATTATCTTCTCCAACAATAACAAATTCCTTTTTCGGGGATTCCGCCAATAATACGCTTTGTAAAAATAAAGAATGTCCACTTCCATAGGAAGACAATGCTTTCGAGAACGTTGTATACATAATCTCTACCTGCTGTCTTAACGTCTCATCACCTACTAAGGAAGCTAAGCGAAGAAGCTGAACTGCTGCTACACTATTTCCTGAAGGCATGGCCCCGTCATATACTTCTTTATCACGAATAAGCAACTCTTCCGCATCACTTCCAGTAAAGAAAAAGCCTCCATTCTCTTGATCCCAAAATAATGCATTCATTTCTGTAACAATTTCTTTTGCCTTCTTCACGTATTCCAAATCAAATGTTGCTTCATACATCTCCATATATGCCCAAAGTAAATAAGCATAATCATCAATATACCCTTTAAACTTCACTTCTCCATCACGATAACGAGCCATGACACGATTGTTTACAATAAGTTTCTCTTCAATAAATACGAGTGCATGCTTGGCAAGTTGCACATACTCTTCATTCACAAATACACGACCCGCTTTTCCTAACGCGCTAATCATTAATGCATTCCATGACGTTAGTACTTTATCATCTAAATGCGGATATATACGAAGTGATCGTTTCGCTAATAAAATTTCACGAGCGACTTCTAGTTTTTCTTTTATTTCCTTAATAGATAAATCAAACTGATCGGCCATTTTATCCCACTCTGTATGAATTAGATTTGGAATATTTGCCCCTTCAAAGTTACCTTTTTCCGTCACATCATACACTGCGCAATACAATATGCCAAGCTCATCACCAAGCACTTCCATCACTTCATCTTTTGACCAAACGTAGTACTTCCCTTCTACTCCTTCACTATCTGCATCAAGCGCGGAATAAAAACTACCGTTTTCATCAGTCATTTCTCGCTTAATAAAAGTGATGATTTCATCTGCAATTTGTTTATACCGTTCATCATGAAGAACTTGATAACCCTCTGTATAAGCGTGAAGAAGAAGCGCATTATCATATAGCATTTTCTCAAAGTGCGGAACAAGCCATGCTTCATCTGTTGCGTAGCGGGCAAACCCGAATCCAACATGATCATATATCCCGCCGTTTGCCATACTATCAAGCGTTTTCTTTGCAAAGTATAACGCCTGTTCATTGTCTATTAACAGTTGATAACGTAATAAATACATTAACATATGGGGCGATGGAAACTTCGGTGCTCCACCAAACCCGCCATATATCGTATCAAAGCTACTGGCAAGCTGCTGGAACGTACTATGTAATACATCTTTATGTAATGCCTCATTACTTGCTTTTACTTTATTTTGTAGCCCTTCGATTATTTGCTGTGAAACAGCTGTGATACGCTCTTGATCACTTTCGTAAATATGAGCTAGTTGCGGTAAGATATCCATCATACCCGGACGATTGTAATAACTATGCTTAGGGAAATACGTCCCTGCATAAAACGGCTTTTGATCTGGTGTTAAAAACACATTCAGCGGCCAACCGCCTTGTCCTGTCATCATTTGGCAGACGCTCATATGAATCGAGTCAACATCTGGACGTTCTTCACGATCTACTTTAATTGGGATGAAATATAAATTTAAGAGTGATGCTACTTCTTCGTCTTCAAAAGATTCACGCTCCATGACGTGGCACCAATGACATGTGGTTTGTTACACCAAACTAGGAGTAGCCAATAGAAACAAATACAGGTTTGTTCTCTTTCTTTGCTTTCTCAAAAGCTTCCTCTCCCCAAGGGTACCAATCTACAGGATTATACGCATGCTGGAGCAAATATGGAGACTTTTCATGTATGAGTCTATTGGCTTTCTTATCCATAGTCATAGTGTAATCACCTCCTCTAATGATTACTTTTTTCATACTTCATTTTCTTACTCTAATTCAATAAGGCTTAGAGAAAATTTACAGTGATTTCACTTTCATCATGACCTGAAATTTTTCTTAAGTCAATATAACTAATTATATAAATCCATTT
>NZ_JBALQK010000308.1:0-672 GCF_036965845.1 Bacillus sp. JJ1127
CCAGATGCTCTCGCCCACCTAAAAAGAGGAGTTGTATGTCAGTTTTTTAATTGATGCATATTTATTGTTTTTTTAGCAAGAAATCTTTCCATTTTTCTTTATAGATGATACAAGTCTAATCAATTATTTCATTACTTTCATAGAATATAACGCAAGAGTATAAAGCAAGGAAAAGGAGTTGTTAAAATGTTCTTTGGGCGAAGAGGTAATGGATTCCGGAGAGATTGCGATTTCGATAATTTCCGAAGAGATTGTGACTTTGATGATTGTCGAAGAAGAGAAAGACGTAGAGAATTTGAAGATGATTTTGAATGTGAAGAAAGGTTTGAGCCTAGACGTCGTGGAAGATTAGATGGTTTAAGAGAAGGCGATAAAATTAAAGTGTTTTCTGGTGGCGATCAAATCGATGGAGTAGGTGTTTTTATTCGCGTAGAAGATGGATTTCTTGTTTGGGTTGATAATCATGCAAATATTAATATCACAAGCCTAGACGTTATTAGTGTTCGCAGAATTTCTTAAATGAATAAAAAGATTAAAGGTAAGAAGAGAGAACGCTTATCTTAGTTTACGTATTTATATATTTATTTAAAAGGAGGATAATCATGGGAAGTCAAAGAGAATGTGAAGACAATAGAGGTCGTAGAAGATTAGACGGTTTAAGAGAAGGCGATA